>JAISQU010000228.1 GCA_031274005.1 Spirochaetales bacterium | reverse complement strand
CACACCTTGCCGCAGCGCACACATACCAAATGGGGATGAGGCTCTGTGCGACCGTCAAAACGTTCCTCCCCGTTTACCACCCCGACGGAAACAACCGAACCCTCACTCATAAAAAGACTGATATTCCGGTACACCGTACCCAGAGACAAACCGGGTATCCGGGGTTTAAGCTGGTTGTATATCCACTGGGCGCCGGGATGCGACCGTGAAGCCATTATGACCTCCAGTATCGCGTCCCGCTTTTTGCTGTGTTTTGTTCCGGCCCTCTGCATAAAACCTCTAAATCAATAATGATAACTATTATTAAAATACTACAAAAAACTGTTTTTGGCAAGTACTTTTTTCTAAATTTGATACAATTATTTTTTTGGGCGCCTTTTTGCGGCGGCGAAACGCCGCCGCAAAAACCGGGCTTTCCGCTCCAATTCCTCGGTCCGCCCTATGGCGGCCCTGCGGGATTTCGGCCTGCAGCCTTTATATACGCCAGGAGTTTTTCAGAGCCTCTTGCCCGGAAGCCTTGTTAGAGCCTGTTTAATATCTTGCCCACCCCGGGCGCGCAAGGGATTGAAGCGGAAATCCTTATGGCGTAGCCAAAAGATTGGAGCGAAAAGCCCGGTTTGCGGCGTTTTACGCCGCAAATGCGCCCAAATTCCGAATTATAAGGAGATTTTGAACAGGCTCTCACTATCCCTTTTGCTTTTTTTGGATTATACTGAAGTCATGGAAGCGATTGCGGTAAATCAGGTTTTGTTGAAGCTGCTTCTTTTGGCGCTGAACCTTATGCCTCCGGATCAGGCGGCGTTTAATTTTCATGTCCTGTCGGACGGGGCCTACGCGGCGACCTACAGGGTCCAGCGGCGCGATCAGGATTTTACGGTGTTCCGGCCGCTGGAGGAAAATGAGAGTTTTCCCGCTTTTGACGCGGAGAGATCGAGAAGATTCGGGCGCGCGTATATAGCGAGGGTACAGGGCACGGGCGAGATGGCGCAGGTTGTGCTGACGGAGATAATGCTGAATATGCCGCCGCTTGCCTCTGAGCCCCGGCAGATTTTGAAAACGAGCGACGGCGATATTAAAGTGGACGGAGTGGGGCGGACTTTGTTTTTGTCCATGGACGGACAGACCCTGACTGTCGCGGCCGAAGTAAATGCGTCATTATGACACAGTAATCTTTCTCGATTATGTTTGAGTATGGGTCAAATTGACCCTATTTTGTGAAACACGGCCGGTAAAGCGAATTTTTTTGACCCGCTTAATGCCGCGGCGGTTTCGGGAAGTAACAAAGGCTTTTGGCGCGCGCCTCCCGGACTTTTGCTAATTCCTTATTATATAATGATTTACCCGCGATGAACGACTTCCGGAAAAATCTTGCCTTTTCCTGGTTCTTTTGGCACGTTTTTTGCTTAATTATATGTGCAGCTTTGTAAAAGGCTGACAAAACAAAAAAACACATGTATGGAGGTACATTATGAACAGTATTATCAATTACAAACCGGTTGGGGCTTTTGACCTGCTGGGGGATTTTAACCGCGTGCTGGACACCTTTTTTACGGATACGCCGGCATGGAAGGCCCGGACTCCCGCGGTGAATGTCCGCGAGGACGAAAACGGCTATGTTCTTGAGGCGGAGCTTCCCGGTCTTTCCCAGAAGGATGTGGATGTACGGGTAGAAGAGAACCTGCTGACCATTTCCTCGGTTCAAAATGCGGCGAAGGAAGAAAAAAAGGATAACGGCTACCTTATCCGCGAGCGCAGCCAGGCGTCTTTCAAGAGGAGCTTTGTGCTCCCCCAGCATGTGGATAAAGAGTCCATAGCCGCGAAGTTCAAAAACGGGCTTCTGATTCTGGAGATGCAGAAAAGGAAAGAGGACAAGACCCGCTCTATTGAGGTGAAGGTCGAGTAAGGAAACCTCCGGATAACTCCTCCGGTTTATGAAGGCCCTCCTGCCCGAATGTCCTTTGGGCGGGGGGGCCTCTTTGTTTATGCCTGCGAAAAAAGATGAAAAGAAGGCGTCCTGTTTTTCATCAAACTTCTTCTTCCCATACGGCAAAATACAGCATATAATTACCGATAAAGAGCAAACTCTCAAACAAATAATGGAGGAAAAATATGGCGGATGATATTGTTGTTGTGAAAGCTCCTGTGCTGAAAAAAATGGCGGTAAAAAAACTTACAGAAGCGAGTATGACGGCGGAAGATGCCGGGACTGTGGCGGATATTCTTATTTTTGCTGATTTGCGGGGCGTGCATTCCCACGGTGTTTTGCGTGTGGAGCATTACGCAAAAAGGATACGCTCAGGCGGCATCAATTTGAAGATGAAGCTGAAGGCGAAAATGCTGAAGCCGACGGTGGGGCTTCTGGACGCTCAGGGCGGTATGGGGCATATCGCGGCAAAATACGCGATGGGCGAGGCCATAAAGATTGCAGGCAAAAAGGGCATGGCTTTGATGGGCGTCAAGAACGCGAGCCACTGCGGGGCTTTGGCTTACTACGCCCGGATGGCGATTGACGCGAAGATGGCGGGGATGGTGTGCGTCAATACGGACAAATGTATGGTTCCCTTTGGAGGCAGCAAGTCTTTCTTCGGCACCAACCCCTTTGCCTTTGGTTTTCCCGGCAAGAAGGATTCTATTCTTCTTGATATGGCGACCAGCGAGGTCGCTTTCGGCAAGATTCTGCACGCCCGCGAGAAAAATATAAAGATTCCCGATAATTGGGGAGTCGACGCCGGGGGTAACAAGTGCAGCGATCCGCACAAGGTTGTGTCGGTTGTTCCTTTTGGCGGGCCCAAGGGCTACGGCGTCGCCGTTATGGTTGAGGCCCTGACAGGGCTTATGATTGGCGGGGTGTTTGGGCCGCATCTTATGGAGATGTACGGCAGCTACGAGAAGCGCCGCAATTTGTCCAACTTTTTCTTTGTCATTGATCCTTCTGTTTTCGGCGCGCAGCCGTCTTTTCTCGCGACAACCCAGAAGATGATTGACGAACTGCATGCCCAGCCGACAGCGCCCGGGACGGAGAAGGTTCTTATTCCCGGTGAAATTGAATACAGAAATATGGAACGCTACAAAAAAGAAGGCATTCCGGTTCCCCGAAGCGTGTACGACTTTTTGTCGAAGTAAGCGCGCTCACAATTTCACGCTAAAAAACCCCGGAAGACGCAGAGTTTCTTTTTTCTTACTCCGCGCTCTCCGCGGTTTTTCCTTTTATAATGTAATGCGGCTGCCCTGCTGCTTACCGCCATTACAGAAATTGCGGAAGGGGAGATAGTCCGAAAGTGCAATTGCTTTGCCTTCAGGAGCGATGTTTTTTAGCCGGTAGTACACAGTCAACGTTCCGGCTGTTTCTGATGTTTTGGCGGCCTTGCTCATACTTGCTCTCTGGTATGCCTTATGGGGTGCACCAATTTTTTCCGTGCGCCTTTTTTGCGAAGCAAAAAACCGGGCTTTCCGCTTCAATCTTTTGGCTATGCCAAAAGGATTTACGCTGCAATCCCTGGCGCGGCCCAGGGGCTTCCACTGGTTTTGCACGGAAAAAATTGGTGCACCCGCCGCAAGCGCCGCGCCTTGTTATTTCAAAGTTTCTGTACTATAAAATAAAACATGGAATCGGTTTGGTTAGACCCGGACGGCGCGCGGGGCGCGTATATTTTCGCCGGGGATATAGGCGGTACACATACCAGTTTCGCCCTTGTGCGGGAGGACTGCGGCGCACAGGATTCGACCCCGCGCATTGCCGCGAAGTTTCTTTTCAAAACACCGGATATATGTTCGATAAACGCCGCCGCCGGCCAGGCAAGGGAAGAAGCCGCGCGCGGGCTGCCGCGGGCGCGTATAACAAAAGCCTGCCTCAGCGCCGCGGGAATTGTCAAAGACAACGCTTGTTCCCTGACAAACGTCCCCTGGGCCGTAAGCGGAGATGAAATTCAAAAAACGCTCGGCGTACCCGTAAAAATCATTAACGACTTTACAGCCCTCAGTTACGCCCTGCCCCTTCTTGACCCGGACAACCCCAGAGAAGTCACGCCGCTTGCCCCGCCGGGGGGAACGCCCGCGCGGCCTTCGGGCAAAGTCAGAGCCGTCCTCGGCGCGGGCACGGGGCTGGGAGTGGGCTGCCTTGTGGAAACAGACAGCGGCTTCACGGCCCTCGCCTCCGAGGGCGGGCATACTGATTTTGCCGCTGTCGACGAACAGACCCGCGGGCTGTGCGACTGGGTCACAAAGCGTATCGGAGGGATTCCCGAAACAGAACTGTTTGTCTCCGGCCAGGGCCTGATAAACATGTTTTTGTTTTTCCACGAAAAAGCCCTGGCCGCGGGCAGTCTCTCCGCCGCCTTTAACGAAATAGCCCAGGCTCCGGACGCGGAAAAACCCGCTCTGATTGCCCGCGCGGCGGACGGCGACCCCGGCTGCGGCAGCATCATGCGGCTCTTTGTCAGAATGTACGCCAGAGCGGCCTCGAACATAGCGGTAACATTTCTTCCCACAGCGGGACTGTACCTGGCGGGCGGCATAGCGGGAAAAAACGAACTCTGGTTTCTGTCGGATGACGCTTTTATGAAAAACTTCCTTGCCGCCTGTAAGCCGAAAATACGCGATATGTTAAAAACAATTCCCGTCTACATCATCAAGGACTACAGCGTCAGCCTGCTTGGCGCGGCCAACGCCGCCCGCTGTCTTATAAAGGACGTGTAATAATGAATAGAGAATTGTCCGCCGCGATACGGCAGGCCATGGAAGAGCAGGGCATAGACGCGCGGCTCACCTTAAACATTCTAAACGCCTGGAACTCGGGGAAATCCCGGCAGGAATCCGTGAGAGCCGGCGGCTTTCCCGCGCCGGACGGCAAAACCATACTCGACATGACGCGCCTTGAGGGTTACAGCGTATCGGAGAAGGCCGCGCGGCGCGCTCTTGCTCCGCTTTTGCCGGGAATCCGTGTGGAAAATTTTTCCGCGGCAAAAGACGGGACGCTTTTCTTTCCCCGTGAAAGCCTGGAAACTCTGGGGACGCTCCTGTTCCCCTATGTTTCCTTTGGCGTACTCAACGGTGGTTCCGCGACAAGCTACTGCGACACCAAAAAAAACGAAGCCTTCAGCGCGCGGCTTTTCAATCTTCTGCGCGGGCCCTTCGGCGAATCAGCCGCGGCCGCAAGAGGACGCCCCAAGGGCATAACCCCCGCCTACGCAAACCCCTGCGGCAGCCCCGGCCGCAGCTTCCTTGAATTAAAACTGAGAAACCTTCTGTTACAGACGCGGCGCTGGCGGGCTCTGGTTCCCCGCTTCCCCGGCGCGTACGGCGCGTCCGCTCCCGGCGCTCTTGAACCCTTCGCGCCCGTGTTTCAGATGACAAGCGTTTTTACAAACGCCGACATAGCCGAAGCCTTTCAGGCGTACAAAACAAGCCCCCTCCTTGAGGGCCTTATCGCCGAAACAGGAGTGGACATTACCCGCGTTGAAACCGGGGTGCAGCCCCTCATCGCGGCCTTCACGAGCTCTTCCGCCGGGGAGCGCAGGGAAATCTTTACGAACGCGTGGGGAAAACCCGGTTCCGTTCTGGGACTTCCCGGCGGACACGGCCAGAACTTTCTGGTTTTGAAAGACATCTACCGCCGCCTGCGCGAGGCGGGAAAACGCTTCGTTTATCTGGGCAATGTGGATAATCTCGGCTTTACCCCCGATCCTGCCGGCATTGCCGTTCTGGCCCTGTCCGGCAGCCCCGCGGGCTTCGACTTTGCCTTCAAGACCGCGGTCGATACAAAAGGCGGCGTTCTCGTGCGGGACTCAAGGCGGCGGCTTACCTGCGCGGATATAGGCCCGGCGGTTTCGGCCCGCGAGGTGGCCGCCGCGGAGCAATCGGGAATCCCCATTTTATTCAACGCCGCGACGGGCCTTTTTGATCTGGACTATCTTGTGACGCATAGAGCCGAGATCTCGGCCGGCATCCCCCTGCGCTGGAGCGATCAGGACAAGGACGCGGGCCGCTACTCACAGGCCGAACAGGTAACCTGGGAAGTCATCGGTCTTCTGGATAATCCGCTCATCTTCGGCGTTGACAAATTCCGCCGCTTCCTCGCGGCGAAACTGCTTCTGGAAAGCCTTATGACATCGGGACTCGGCCTTGAGAGTGAGGAGTTTCCCGAAAATTTGCGCGCCCTGGCCCTGGCCCTGCGCGAAGGCTTTGTATGGAATATGGAAAACAGCTTCGGCATGAAACTCAGCGGCGGCGTCTGGACCGCGGCGGAAGAGATTAGCGGGAGTTCAATATGAGTATTGATTTTTCGTCTCTGTCCGGCTGCGGCCGCACCGTTGATTTTTTTCTGCTGAGGCACGGCAAAAGCGAAGGCAACAAGAAGGACATCATACAGGGTCGGCTTGATTATCCGCTCAGCGCCGAAGGCCGCGAACAGGCGCAAAAAACAGGCGCGTGGCTTGCCGGCCGCGGGATACTGATCTCGCGCTGCAGCCCTCTGTCGCGGGCGGCCGAAACCGCCCTCATCGCGGCGCGCGCGGCGGGGCTGCCCCCTCCCCTCCCCCTGACGGAATTGCAGGAACTGGATACCGGCCTGTACACGGGGCTTACCCTGGATGAGGCCCGCGCCGCGTACCCCGATATGTGGCGCAGTTTTCAGGCGGAAAGCTGGGAAGGCGTCGACAAAGCCGAAAAGACAGCCGCTTTGCGGGAAAGGGCGGCCGCGGTCTGGAATACCCTGATTGGGGAGGCCTCGGACTTTGCACACAGGCCCGAAACCCCGGCCCGCGCAGGGATTTTGGCTGTCAGCCACGCGGGTTTTCTCCAGTGGCTTATTAAAACGGTCTGCGGCGGCGAGAAGTGGTTTCCCCTTTTTCCCATGGGGCACTGCGGCGTGTATCACCTGTGCGTAACGGGAACTGTTCTGCGCTGGGAGGCCGTCAACTTTCAGGCCCCCGGCGTTACGGGCAAAAGATAGCGGCAGACTGCCTTTAGGCAGGCTGCATGGGCGACCAGCCCCACGGGCTTCAAAAAAATGGTTTAATTTTGGAACCGGCTCACATAAGAAAAGAATTCTAACCGCAGAGAGCGCGGAGGACGCAGAGAATAGAATGAAGCGGTTTGGAATAATGTGGGAATAAGCCTATAAACTCTTGGCGTATATAAAGGCCACAGGCAAAAATCCCCCCGGGCCGCGCAAGGGATTGCAGCGGAAATCCCGCAGGAATCGCATAGGCGATTCCGAGGAATTGGAGCGGAAAGCCCGGCCCCGCCGCCAGGCGGGGATGCGCCCTGTTTTTTCGCTTTTCTAAAATCTCCAGCCTGTGCCCAGCATGAGTTTTAACAGTCCCGGCGCGGGGCTGAGGGAAGAAAAAAGATGGGAATACTCCAGGCCCCCTTCCGCGAACAGGTCCTGCCATACCAGCCATTCCAGGGAAACCCCGGCGTTTACCATGGGCAAAAGCGTCGACACATCCTCCGAGGCTGAGCCGTCTTTATGCTCGTAGCGTATGTCCGTAATCATGGCGAGCCCCCCGCCGAGCCGGAAGTTCAGGGCCATCGTCCTGTCATTGAACCACCACTGATAAAGGCCGTTCAAGGCGAAGGACCACATAGTCCCCCGGACTTTATACCTGTCCGTTTGCGTGGTCATGTCCGCAAAGCGCGGGGTAAACTCCGCCCCCAGAAAACCCCAGAACCGCTTAAAGGGAACCACGCTGATCCTGCCGTAAAAACCCGCCGGATAAAGCGCGCCGCTGTAGGTCTCAAAAAGATACCCGTAGAGCGGCAGAAAGGGCGCGTATCCCAGCGACACATTCACATCGACCAGTTCCCGAAACCTGAATGTAAAGCCTTCATAAACCGTTTGCAGTCTCCCCGGATTGGTAAGGACAATATCGTAAGGCCCCAGTTCAAGACCCGCCGTACGTATAACCAGGGTAACGGCCCCCTCGTCTTCACGATACTGTACGGACCGCGGAATAATCCGCGCCGCCCTTTCGGTTTTCGCGATTAGGTATACGTCCGCGTCCCGCATCAAATTGGCCCCTTCCAAAACCAGGGTAAATTCCGTTTCCAGATTGTCGACGTGATATGCCTCCGGGATCGTTCGTTCGATCAGGGGTTCCTTCGTGGCAAATACCCGTATCCCTGACCAGTCGGAAGCCGCCGCCACCCGGCCCAGCACGTTGTAGCTTAAAATCCGGTAACGGTACATTCCCGGCGGCAGGGATACTTCAAGAAAAAGTTCCTCCGTCCGCTGCCTGTCCATCGGCTGCCATTCCTCCGTCCCGGTTTGCTGTTCTATTTCCACTTCATAAAAATAGGCGTTAGACCGTATCCAGCTTATGCGCTGGAGTATGCGCCCGCTTTCATCCAGCCGGAATGAGGATACAATGTCGCTCTCCTGTTCCTGGGCAAAAAGCCCGCCGCACAACAAAAACAATACCGCTAAGATAGTGAGCGGAGAAAAGGGGGTAGTGAGCAAATGACTATCGTTGTTATTTGTTGTTTTCATTTCTCCCAATTACTATTTTCCGAATATAACGCCCATATCTTCTCCCCGGGTTCCTTCTACTTCCGTTATCTCCACCGTGAAGCGGCTCTCCGCCGCCGCGCTCCTTCTGCCGGTTCCGGAATTTTCCGCCGTTACGCGCCACAGAAAACGTCCCGCGTCCAGTACCGTTAGATCGGAAAGCGTAAAAGTGGTTTCCGGCATGGTCCGCCTGAAGGTTTCCTTGTTTCCCTGTGGCGTTACATGGTACAGGACAAACGAATACGATGCCGCCCCCGGGACAGCTTCCCAGGCAAAGTCCATTTTTTGATCACGGATGATGATTTCTTCGGTAAGCGCATAGCCTGAGGCGGGCCGGAGATTCCGGGGAGACGGCAGCGGCGGGGGGCCTTCCGGCTGTTCCGGCAGGGCCGCGGCCGGGGGTTCCTCTTTGGCCGGAGCGATCACCGGATTAAGGGGCTGCGGGGGAGGCGTCCCCGCCACTACCACCAGCGTTCTGGCCTCCGATACCCGCGAGCGGTTCCCCTCTGTATCGGTCTGGTAAACTCCCCAATAATATTCGCCTGTGGCAAGCCCCGCGGCCTTCACGTCAAAGGCGTAGTAGTTGTCCCGTACCCGCTGTTCAATAAGGGGATTGCGTAAATCCTCCTGTTTTGAAAGCAAAAAAGTATAGTAGGCCGCTTCCTCCTCCGGCGTCCAGGTAAAATAACTGTTGCCCTGTCCGCTTTCAAGGTAGACTTCCCGCTGCCAGCCCTGGGCCTGGGGAACCGTGAGGGTCTCCGCTTTTTCTATGCGGAAACTTCCCGCCGCCGACACCCGGGCCGCGCCCTCATAGTTCCGGGAATAGACCGGCAGCACCCGCCAATAGTAGGCCCCCGGCCGGAGTCCTGAATACACCGTGGAGCCGGTATCTCCCCCGGCCGCCTGTACCTGGCTGCTGAAAACCGGGTTCCGCATATCCGGGTTTTCCGCCGCTTCCACCAGATACGCCGCCGCTCCCTCGCAGGCGGACCAGGTAAAGCGTATTCCCGGCCGGGCTGTCATAAAACTGAAAACTTCCTCATCCGCCGGGCTTAAGAGAACCGGAACCGGGGCATATATCACCGCAAGCCGTCCGCTCACGCTTCCCCGTTTTAATTCCGCCGCCTCCTCGCTTGCGGGGTAGGCCCGCCAATAATAGATACCGTTTTCCAATTCCGCCCGTACTCCGTCCCCGGCTGATTCCTCCGCGCGCAGCGTCCGGGTAAAAAAACGATCTTCGGCTATCTCAAGCCGGACTCTTTCGTTCCCCGTAAAACCGATTTTGTTCCAGCCGAATACCACCGGCAGGGGAGACTCCCCGGCGTTCAGGAATTTCGCCGAAGGCCGGGGCGAAAGCGCCGCCACCCGGGCGGTCCCCGCGCCGCCTGTACGGTATACATCTCCCGCGCCAAGGCTGAGCGTCCGGTTTCCCCGCCGTATCTCCGCGCTCCCCTCCAGAGCCTGTACTTCAAGCCCTTCCGAAGCCGGGTCATCCAGGGTAACGGTTACCGTGCTCCCCGGAGAAGCCGCCACCACCGCCTCTCCCGCGCTTACGCTCAGGCTCCTGCTCCCGGCGTTCGCGGATAACTCCCCTTCCTTCAGGTCTATGCGCAGGTCCCCGCTTTCGGCGCGTATTTGTATCAGGGTATTCTCCTCCAGGCTGATCCGTTCATCCCCGGAAAAAAAACTCACGAGCGCCTGCGAAAGTTCCGCCGTCCGTACAAAATCCCCGTCATACACCGGGCTTTCCTGTTTGAGCCGTTCCCAGAACAGCCTGTCGGCAAAGCGCCGCTGGATGGCCCGGTACTTGTAACTCACCGTCCCCACGGGCTGTTCCGTCAGACGCGTCAGGCTCAGATTCAAATCCCGCCAAAAAAAGGCCAGCGCCGTCAAAGCGCCAATCACGCAGATTCCGATGAAGAAGAAATCGGCGGAAAAGATTTTTAACCGCGGAGGACGCAGAGGCCGCGGAGATGTCGGAGAATCCAGGGAATGTTTATAATCCATACTAACTGTTTTCCCCTATCTTATACTTTTTCTCCTCCGCGCCCGTATCCACCGCGGAAAGGTCGGGCGGCGGGATTCCCAATAAAGCCCGCACTTCCGCCAGCGTCTGCGGCCCCTCTGCTTCTCCCGGCGGCGAAGAGGCAAGGTTAATAACGGCAAAGAGCCGTACCGGCTTCTCTTTCCCCTTCACCCTAACGGGGGGCATTTCTTCGGTGATCAAATACCCGCCGATTAAATGAAAGGTGTTTTCCGTAATCAGAATATCCGTCCCCAGGGGCTTGTTCAAGGCTTCCGTCCGGGAGGCCAGATTTACCGGGTCGCCGATAACCGTATATTCCATCCGCTGTTCACTGCCAATCTGCCCGGCTGTAACAATGCCCGTATTTATTCCGCAGCCGATGCGTATCGGCGGGTTCCGGGGGTCGTCGCAGCGGCGGTCTTTGTTCATCTCAAGCAGGGCTGTTCTCATCATCAGCGCCGCCTTCACGCAGTTAAAAGCGTCCTTCTCCGGGCTTCCGCCGGTGTAGGCCGTGCCCCAATGGGCCATTACCGCGTCGCCGATAAACTTGTCCACAACGCCGCCGGTCCTCTCCACGCACTCCACCATCCGGGTAAAATATTCGTTCAGCCAGTGGACAATCCTGTCCGAAGCCTCCTCCCCGTATTCTTTGGTAAAGTTCTCGGACTTCTCCGTAAAGGAGCGGATGTCCGAAAAAAAGATTGTGGCGTGCTTCGGCAGGCCACCGGGCTTGATTTCACCCCGCATGGCCCGGACGGCGATTTCCCGGTTGGTAAAGCGGCCGAAGATTCCCAGGGCCTTGCTCATCTTCGCAAAACTATCGGTGAGTACCCCGATTTCATCACGGGTCTTTGCCTTCATCTCAATTTCAAATTGTCCCGCCTCAATCCGCTCCGCCGCCGCCGTAAGGCCCTTCATCGGGCCGGATATTGTTTTGCTGAAGAGCCAGATAAAAATACCCGCGATACATAGCACGGCGGCGGTTAAATAGATGTTCCGCCGGGTGGTGGCAGCGATTCCCTCAAAAACCCGGTCGTATTCGATGCTGGTAATTACCGCCGCGTTCCCCACCGTCAGCCTGGTGTAGGCCGCAAAAAGCCGCACGCCCTCGTCGGTGTAAAGACTTTGAAGGCTGGACGCGGGGTTTTCCCGCATGGCCCGGATAAAACCGTCGTTCCCCAGGTTTACCCCCGCCGCCGCCAGTTCCCCGTTGGGATGGACCAGCGCGTCCGCCCTGTCGTTTATCATGCAGCTTGAGTTGGCCCCGGCGCCGAAGCTCTCCGCCAGGCTCTCCGGGGAAAAGAGAACCGCCGCCGCGTTCCCCCGCAGGGGAAAAAACAGGGCCAGCAAAGGAAAGCCGAAAACCGGCGCGGCGTTGCGGATAAGCGCCTCACCCGCCGCCGCCCGCCGCAGGGAGTCCCGTTCTTTTTCGGTAAAGCCGTCAAGCAAAGAAGGGTCTATCCCGTTTTCCAGAAAAAAACGCTCATTCAAAAGAACCAGGCCCGGACTGCCGAAGGAAACCACCGCCGCCGTGTCCCGGTGTTCGTCAAAAAACCATGAAGCCGCGTCCCCCGCCGCTCTTTCCGGCAAAGCGGAGGCCGTATTGAGCAGTACCGCGGCGTTGGCCCTGACTCCGGTTAAAATTTGCTCCGCCTCCGCCGCGGACCGTTTGTTAACGCTAAAGTTATTGTCCTCCGCCGTTAGGCGCACATCCAGGGTAATCATGTACGACGCCAGCGCCGTAATCGCCCCCAGCGACACCAAGGAAAGCACGGAAATAATTACCACCAGTTTCGCGCCTATGGGGTAGCGGACGCGGACGGCGGACGTTTCTTTTGCGGCCATTAGGCGGGCCTCCTGTAGTTGAAAAAATCATGAGTTTGGGATAATATAAAAGTATGATTAAACCGCGAACAATCAAGATGCCACTTAATCACCGGGTGCATTTGGACTTGGATCTGAGCGTACCGGAAAATCTTCCACCGCAAGGCGCCAGGATTGAGATTAAGGTATTCCCGGATAAAGTAACCCTGTCGGAAAGCCATGACGCTGCTCCCATGGAAAATCAAAATATTCCCAATGATTTTAACGAATTTTTTGGTATTTTCAAAGGCAAACATATCTGGGACGGCGATCCGGCGGGACTTATCCGCAAGACGCGCGATGAATGGTAAATAGGTTCTGGACTCGTGCGTCATCATGAGTCTTTTTAATGGCGCCGAAGGACTTGAATTTTTACGGGATAAGATAATGGTATCCCAACAGTTTATAAGCATAATTACGCGGATAGAATTATTCGCCTGGGATAATCTTACTCCTGATGACGAAAAATACATTAGCCTCTTTTTGCAAAACCGCTCCGTTATCCAAATAACAGAAGATGTTGAACTAAACGCCATTACGCTGCGGCGTAAAACCAGCCTTAAACTTCCGGACACAATTATTGCCGCCACTGCCTTGTCTCTGGGAGCCGTGGTCATCACGCTCGACCCGCATCTGCTGAATTTGAAGTGGCCCGGGTTACAAGTCGTGAGCAGTGTGTAAAAATATGCCGCCGCCTCTTTCCGGACTTTAGTTCGCATGATCCGCATTTGCTTAAGCTCTCCTGGCCCGGTTGCAGCGGACGTTTCTTTTTTAGCCATTATGCGGACCTCCCGCGGTATGTATTCTCCCGGTTGAAAAAGCCGGGATTTTGAGGCAGAATAAGTGAACGCTCTGATTCACGGTGAAATAATTGAAGAATATCCAAACGATTACCCCTATCCAAGCTGTCTAGTTTTGGGCCTAAGCCCCGCAGGAAAACACCTGCATATCGTATGCGGTATGAGCGAAAATACTTTGTGGCTCATTACCGCTTATTATCCGAATCCGGATGAATGGTCCGGCGATTTCAGTGTCCGTAAGGAGAAAACCACATGACCTGTTTTATGTGCAAAGGCTCATTGGAAAACACTAGTTCAACATTTATGACCGACCTGGGAACTTGTATCGTTATTGTGAAAAATGTACCTTCCCAGGTATGCGGTCAATGCGGCGAAGTTTCCTACAGTAACGAAGTCGCGCGCCGGCTTGAACATATTGTCAATTCCATAAAAAACACGGTCATTACCGAAATCGCCGTGGTTACTTATTCAGACCAGGCCGCTTGATTAACGGCTTATGGCCTTTTCTGTTTTTTCCGCAGCCCCCTTTGTATCCTAAAACAAACCGGAAAGAATTTTAACCGCCGAGCGCGCTGAGTTCGCAGAGGAAGAAATAAAGAAAAACCAATGGGATGCCCTCTTTTCTTTACTCTCCTGATTCTTGATTTCTCGCCGGGTTTATTCTTCATCTTTCACTTCTCTTCTGGTGCAACCACGAACAAAAGAATGCGGCATTCTTTTGTTCTGCTTTGACCAAAGGGCTTCACTCTTCTCCCTTTCCAACTGTTTCCCTTGCCCCTTTCCCGATTCCGGGCTATACTATAAACTATGACCATTGAACAAACCATCGAGATTCCGGCGGACCGCCGTATTACCCTTGAAATGCCGCCGGATACTCCTATTGGCGCCAAGGCGACCATTATAACAACGGTTCTTATTGGGGATTCGGTTGACGCTTTTTTAAGGCGGGGTTGGGCCGATGGCGCTCCGGAAAACGCGATTGACGAACGGGAACAAAAATCGCCGTTAACTTTGATGGATTTGTACGGCTCCTGCGAAGGCAAGGATACGATGGAAGCGTATCTTGAACGGAAGCGGGCGGATAAGGCTCTGGAAGATGAACAATACGCGCACCGTTTTAAGGAAAAGCCGTAATGCCTGTTACCGGCGAATGTATCTATGTTCTCGACGCCTGCGCTTTGATTGCCTTTCTTGATAAAGAACCCGGCGGGTCTGTCGTTGCCGAGCTTTTCCAAAAGGCGGAAGCCGGAGAAATATGCATTTACATAACCAGTATTCAACTCCTTGAAGTCTATTATGACAGAATACGTGTCATTGGACGGGACTATGCCGATACGTTCCTGCAAACTTTTTATGGATCTTCCATAAAAATTGTACATGAATTTTCCCGCGAGAATATCCGTACTGCCGGCCGCCTTAAAGCTACCTATCCGCTTTCTCTTGCGGATGCTATCGCTTGCGCCGTTGCGTCTTCCATAGACGCCGCCCTGGTTACTTCCGATCACAAAGAATTTGAACCAGTTGAACAGCATGAAAATATTAATTTTTTCTGGATAAGACCGGCTCAAAGCAAAACTCCTAAAAAAGGTGAGAAGTGAGTAGTTAAATTCCGCTTTTCCCTTTCTTCCACTACTCCCCCTATCCTAAAACAAACCGGAAAGAATTTTAACCGCAACGCGGTTTTATTCTTCATCTTCCACTTCTCTTCTGGTGCAACCACAGAACAAAAGAATGCGGCATTCTTTTGTTCTGCTTTGACCAAAGGGCTTCACTCTTCTCCCTTTCCAACTGTTTCCCTTGCCCCTTTCCCGATTCCGGGCTATACTATA
>JAISQU010000066.1 GCA_031274005.1 Spirochaetales bacterium | reverse complement strand
CCATCGGCGGCGGTACGGCAGGGGCTGTCATCGAGAGCGGCAAAACAACCGCCCTTAAAATACCCGTCAGTATCGACACAAGCGGCAACGACATAACACGGTTTGCCATAACAAGCCCCATATCCGCCGAAGGCGTGATTGATCACAATTCAACCATGATAGACGTTTCTGTTCCCTCCGGAACAAACGTTACCGGCATGACTTTTACGGTAACCCATACCGGAGCCTCTATAAGCCCCGCGCCGGGGACGCCGCTTGATTTTACTTCCCCGCAAACATTCACGGTAACAGCGGAAAACGATCAGCAAAAAACATATAAGGTAACGGTGAATCTTTTACCCGACAATTCTGTTCCAGGCGGTGGCGGCATGGATGCTGCAAGCAGTAACGACATAACAGGGTTTGCCATAACAAGCCCCGTGTCCGCCGAAGGCGTGATTGTCCCCGATTCAACCATGATAGATGTTTCCGTTCCCTTCGGAACAAACCTTAGCGGCATGAATTTTACGGCAACCCATACCGGCGCCTCCCTAAGCCCCGAGCCCGGGACGCCGCTTGATTTTACTTCTCCGCAAACATTCACGGTAAGGGCGGAAAACGATCAGCAAAAAATATATACGGTAACGGTGAATCTTGCCGCGCCGCCTGTTCCCGACGGCGGTACGACGGAATGGCCTTCGGCCGCGACATGGCAAGACTACGGCCTTTCTTCGGGACTAACCCAGCCGCCGGGAACCACGGTTCCCTTCGCCGGTGTTTCAACGGGAACGTTAATTGTGTATCTCCAAAACGCCGATACGGCGGCCTTTGATGATTTGGTCAACCAATTTACGGTACTCGACGGTATTCCCACGACCTCAAGCGAATCCGGTTACAGCATCTATGAACTTGCCTATATATATGGAGGTACAGGCTTTACCCTCACCATGACCTACGGAAACGGGATGTTACTACTGTCCATAGAACCGGACGACCCCAGCGGCTTTGCCGTCTGGCCCGATAACAGCCGGTGGACGGTCTTTAACCTTTCAGGCTTGACCCAGCCCGCAGGGACTACGGTAGACGATGTAACTGAAAGTGCAAGTTCTGCCCTGTTGGTAACGTTGAACAATATTAATCATGCGGCTTATGAAGATTTGTTAATCCAGATCACTACTCTACTGGGAACTCCTTACGATTCGACGGGTAGCGCCTCCACGCCGGAGAGGGAAGATGTGTTTATATCAACCATGGGCGCAAATACGCTCATGGTAATGGTGGAAATGGATACCGTGTATGACGAAATTATTATCACCGCCGTTAAATACTAAACCGCCACTTTATCGCGGAAACCGGGCGCATCCGGATCGTAGGGTGTATGCCGGTTCAGGGCGGAGAACCGGTGAACGCGGGCAAACATACGGCAGTCAGTTACAAGCGGGCGGTCCGGATGATCGAGCAAGCGGAAGAGGCGGGCAGCATGCCGCTTGCAGCCGCAATTTTCGTGAATTGCGCCCAATCCGTTTGCTTTTTTAAATCTTATGCAGCAGCTTCAGCATATACAGGGTAATGTAGTCGCGCAAATGGGATTTGTCGCGGATGGCTTCAAGGTTTTTGCTGTCCGACAGTTCTTTCGCGAGCTGATCCACCTGCGCTATACTCGGAGCGTAAAGCCGCGATCTGTATTTTTTCTGACGCAGAAAATCGCGCACAAGGGAATTAACATCTTCTATAAGGTTCTGTTTTGCCTGGCTGTCGAGCAGGGGGTTCCACAGACTTATGAGAGCCGCCATCTCTTTCGGAATATCCTCGATTGATCTGATATAATGAGCAATCAGGGCTTCGACCTCTTCCTTGTAGCGGGCCTTTTGGGCGGCCTGGGAATCATCCGCGGAAGGCAGGTCTTCTTCTTTTTCCGCCGCCTTTTTTCCGGCAGGCTTGGGTTTGACAGCGAACAGCCCCAGTAGAAATTTGATGATTGAATTGAAAAACGGAATAACCTGCCAGAACGGAAGCCTCAGACGGGCCTCCCTGTAGAGTGTCGCCCGCGACAAATCCAGTATTTTATCCGCGGAAATGACCGCCTTTGCCCTGATGTTCAAAAGCCTGTTCAGAAAATCAAGCTCAACAGGAGGCATGGGAATCTGCTCCCGCAGGAGAAAAAGCAGATTAAAGTTCAAAAGCGTATGAAAAAGCGGATCGGATGCTTTCACAAAATTTTCGACTTCACGGGAGAAGTTTACCTCTTCGAGCATCTCAGGGAGTTTCCGGTTGTTCATAAGGGAGTCAACCCAGCATGACATGAAATGCGTTTTGCATTCTTTTGTAAGGGGATATATGCGGGAAAGAAGAACTTTTACGGCGCAGTCGCTTTTGATAAAGTATTCGGTTTTATCGGGAGTTTTAACTTTCAGAATTTCCGGAAGCGTTATATTATCCCTGGATGTTGTCACCCCTTCCAGATAAACAGAAAAAATATCGCGGTCAATACGCTTTATAATGGGCAGCCCTTTTATGTCCGTAAAATTGTAAATGTCGTGGAAAGTGTAGGCATAGGGAGGTTTGGTAAACTGCTGGGAAAGAATTTTCAGCGCGGCCTCGGATTCCTTGACTTTCTGTGTTTTACCCTTGAAGTACACAGCATAGAAATTGATGATATGCGCGGCAAGACACAGGTCTATCTCTTCTTCAAGTTTGTCGGCTTTCAGGGTGTATTCTTTCAGAAACATGCTGGATACCTGAGTCCAGAACTGAAAGGTTTGATCCGAGGGAACCATAAACTCCTGTAAAGTCAAATCGGATTTTGTTACCGCGTTGACAATGAGGTTTTTCAGGGTAGCTTCCCTCTGGGGAAACAGGGGCAGCAGTTTGTGCTGCAGATACTGCGCGTTTTTTTGATCCCGAAGGTACAGGCGTATCTTTTGCAGGGATACCTCGATAAGGGGTTTTTCCAACAGCTTTGGTGTGATTATCATGGTTTTTGATATATTGGGAAACCTTATGTTCAGAAGTTCCGGCGTGTCCACGGGACCCTTTTCCAGATACGCCTCAAAATCGGCCTTGATGTCGACGGGGGTCAGCAAATCCGGGTCAATACGCAGACCAAGGGTATCCGGACCGGGCAGAGAGATATCCGCCTGCGAGAGAATCTTTTTGAATTCCTGTTCAACGCGCTCGGTATAATATACAAGGACCCTGACACTATGAATCTTATTCGGGGTTCTTTGCAGCCGGATAAGTTTTTCCTCTTCAAGCTCCGTCAGGGCATCCGCCAGTTTAGCGGAAAAACCGGGACCCCTGGCCGCGAACAACTCCGGCAGCTCTTCCGCGTGTTTTTCCGCGTATTTATCAAGAAATCCTGAAAAAATCTCGTAATCAACGGCCGGATTTTTGCTTTTCTGGGCATAAGCCTTCAAAATCTGATATAATTCGGTTTTCGCACTCACTTCGGGCAAGTGTACCCTTTTGCTGCGGGGAATTCAATAGAACGCCTGAACCCGGGTGCACCAATTTTTTCCGTGCGCCTTTTTTGCTCGGCCCCTAGCATTTGTATACGCCGGGGGCTTTTTAGGGCCTCTTGCCCTGTTGCCGGTATTCATAAACACGCTTTCGCGTGCGTTTGCCTGGGCATGCAAAAAACCGGGCTTTCCGCTTCAATCTTTTGGCTGTGCCAAAAGGATTTACGCTGCAATCCCTGGCGCGGCCCAGGGGCTTCCGGTGATTTTGCACGGAAAAAATTGGTGCACCCCCTGAACCCAATGAAATCTTATTTGTATGGGGGGTATGGATCCGCATAAAATCCATACCTCGCAGAACAACGCCGCCCCGCCCTTCAGGGCGAGGCGGCTCATTCAGAAAAACTTACATAACCGAGCTGCCGTATACGGCAATCATGACGCCCGCGGCAATGGCCGTGCCGATAACGCCGGACACGTTGGGCCCCATAGCGTGCATAAGAAGAAAGTTCGATGGATCTTCCTCAAGGCCCACCTTGTTGGAAACGCGGGCCGCCATGGGAACGGCGGAAACTCCGGCTGAGCCGATAAGGGGGTTAATTTTCTCTTTCAGGAAAAGGTTCATAAACTTGGCGACCATGATGCCCGTGCCTGTGGCGATGGCAAAGGCCATAAGACCCATCGCGACAATAATAAGGGACGACATATTCAAAAACTTTTCCGGTGTCATCTGGCTTCCGACGCCCAGGGACAGAAAAATGGATACGATGTTCATAAGCTCGTTCTGCAAAGTTCTGTTGAGGCGGTCCACAACGCCGCATTCGCGGATGAAGTTGCCGAACATCAAACAGCCGATAAGGGGCGCCGCGGAGGGAATAAGAAAAATCGAAAGGGTAAGAACCAAAAGGGGAAATGTTACCTTCTCGACCTTGGAAACGGGCCGGAGCTGCTTCATTTTAATGACCCGCTCGCGCTTTGTGGTAAGAAGCCGCATGATGGGCGGCTGGATAATGGGTACCAGGGCCATATAAGAGTAGGCCGCGACAGCCACAGTCGCCATAAGATCGCGGGCCAGCTTGCCGGAGATGTAAATCGTGGTGGGGCCGTCCGCGCCGCCGATAATGGCCACCGCGCAAGCCTGGAGCATATTAAAGTCAACGCCGGGTATCATGTTGGCGGCGGTAATGCCGAACAGTGTGCCGAAAACGCCGAACTGGGCGGCGGCGCCAAGGAGGGCCGTTTTGGGGTTGGCGATAAGCGGGCCAAAATCGGTCAGCGCCCCGATTCCCATAAAAATAATAAGGGGAAAAAACTCGTTTCCCACGCCGGCTTCGTAGATGATATGGAGAAAACCGTGGGGAGGGGAACCCATAAAGGCAAGAGGCACATTGACAAGCACCGTGCCAAACCCGATGGGAATAAGAAGCAGGGGCTCAAAATCTTTCACCGCGCCCAAATAGAGGATAACAAAACCCACAAGAACCATAAGAAGTTCCTGCCAGCCGAAAACCACTGTGGTTCTATTTTTGCCCGTCTCCGGGTCAATAAGGGTTGTCTCTTTTTCTGTCTCTCCGGTAATGAAAGCGTAGATGCCCATTGTTTCCAGAATATTCTGAAAAAAGCTGGAAAGGGAAATCGGCCTGATTCTCTCGCTGCCGGGAATGATGTGTTCCGCGGCGGCCGGCGCGGGGGCCGTAACCTGGGCAACGACGCGGGGAACAACGGACAGAGCAAGCGCCCCGATAACAATAAAAAGGCAGATTTTAGCAACCGTCCGGGGATTCTTTTTTCGATCCAGTAGTAACATTGTAATACTCCTAGGTGTTTTTGCGGTACTCGCTGACCGCCGCCGTAATAACCGCTGTAACAGCGCCTGTATCCGCCTGAGCCGCGGGCCCCGCCTGCGGGGCCGGGTCTTTATCCGCGCCAATGGCATGAATAATTTTCCCTGACAGGGTTACGCAAATAACCATAATAACCAGAAAACCAAAAACCATTGTCATGCCAAGGGCGGCAAGCGCGCCGCTCTGAACAAACATTTCGGGTATCGTCATATATCCTCCATAAATTTTTTAGAACCACCCCTAACATATCAAAAAAACCGGACTTTAGCAAGTGATTTTCCACTCCGAGGGTGCACCAACAAAAACCGTGTAAATCAAGCGGCCAGCCAGGAGATGCGTGCTGATTTTGGTCCGCAGCTTTCCCACCTGGCGCACAGGCTCAGCACATATTGGGCGTTGCGCACATC
>JAISQU010000260.1 GCA_031274005.1 Spirochaetales bacterium | reverse complement strand
TTTGCGGCGTAAAACGCCGCAAACCGGGCTTTTCGCTCCAATCTTTTGGCTACGCCAAAAGGATTTCCGCTTCAATCCCTTGCGCGCCCGGGGGAGGGGCAAGATATTAAACAGGCTCTAACTATTTCAGTAATTGATTATTTTTGCCCAAAAATTTACAATGGGGCAATGAAAAAGAGACTTATTACTTCCGCTTTGCCCTATGTAAATAATATTCCTCATTTGGGAAATCTGATTCAGGTTTTAAGCGCCGATGTTTTTGCGCGCTACTGCCGCCTTGCGGGTTACCAGACCCTGTACATCTGCGGTACCGACGAGTACGGGACGGCGACGGAGACCAGGGCCCTGGAGGAGGGGGTGAGTCCGCGGGAACTGTGCGACCGTTTTTACGCGATTCACAGCGATATTTATAAATGGTTCGGCATCGCGTTTGACAAATTCGGCAGAACCTCCTGCCCTGAGCAGACGGAGATTACTCAGCATATTTTTTTGCAGCTTGAGAAAAACGGTTTTATTCGGGAAAAGACAATTGAGCAGTTGTACTGCGCGGACTGCGGGCGTTTTCTCGCGGACAGGTATGTGCGGGGCGTGTGCCCTCATTGTTCCTACGAGGAGGCCCGGGGCGACCAGTGCGAGAACTGCGGCAAACTGCTTGAACCTACCGAACTGAAAAAGCCGCGCTGCGGGGTGTGCGGCGCTCCGCCTTCGCTCAAGTCAACGAAACATCTGTATATAGATTTGCCGGCGATTCGGCCTGTGCTGGAAAAATGGATAGACAGGGCGTCGGTCGAGGGCTTCTGGGCGCGCAACGCGGTTAAGATGACCGAAGCCTGGATACGCGACGGTTTGAAGGAGAGGGCAATAACGCGCGACCTGAAATGGGGCATCCCCGTACCCCTTGCGGGTTTTGAGGACAAGGTTTTTTATGTGTGGTTCGACGCGCCCATAGGCTATATTTCGATTACCGCTTCGCTCACGAAGGACTGGGAAACGTGGTGGCGCGATCCGGATAATGTTGAGCTTTTTCAGTTTATCGGGAAAGACAATATTCCTTTTCATACGGTAATTTTCCCTTCGTCGCTTTTGGGTTCCGGCGAGAAGTGGACCATGCTGCACCACATGTCTTCGACGGAGTACCTGAACTACGAGGACGGCAAGTTCTCCAAGAGCAAGGGTATGGGCGTTTTCGGAACAGACGCGCGGGAGACGGGTATTCCGGCGGATGTGTGGCGGTTCTACATTTTCTACAACAGGCCGGAGACTTCGGACTATCTTTTTACCTGGAAGGATTTTCAGGAGAAGGTGAACGCCGAGCTTATAGGCAATCTGGGGAATCTTGTCAACCGCAGCCTGACTTTTGTTTCAAAATACTATGATGGCAAAGTTCCGGAGGCGCCCGAAAACGCGGGATTCTGGGCCGAGGCTGCGGCCATGGAAAACCGTGTGCGGGAACATTACGAGCGGGCCGATCTGCGCGACGCCCTGCGGGAGACTTTGGCTTTGGCCTCGCTCGGGAACAAGGTTTTTCAGGACGGGCAGCCGTGGAAGACGCGCGTCTCGCAGCCGGATATTGCGGCCGCTCTGATTCGGGATCTTGTGTATTTAATTCGCGATCTTTCTGTGCTCTGTTCGCCTGTTATTCCTGAAACGGCGGCGAGGATTGCGGGCTTTTTGGGCCTGAAAAATCTTACGTGGGCCGATTTGGCTTCCCGGCGGGGAATTACCCAAGTCGCGCCGGAGATTCTGTTCGCGAAGCTCGAAGACGCGCGGATTGAGGAACTGCGAAGCCGTTTTTCCGGCAGCCAGAAAGAAAGGCAGGAGAAGGCCGAAGCGCAGAGCGCCGGGGTAAAAGAAGCGCCCGCGGACGCGGAGAACCCGGCGGAAGAGGCCGCGGCAAGCCTTGAAGAGAAGTTCGCGGCCGCGGTACGGCTGAAGGTTGCGAAGATTACGAAAATCGAAAGGCACCCGGACGCGGAAAAACTGTATATTGAGTCTGTTTCTCTGGGCGAGGAGGAACGGACAATCGTTTCCGGCCTTGTGCCCCATTATACGGAAGAGGAGCTTTTGGGCAAACACATCATACTTGTTTCCAACCTGAAGCCGGCGAAGCTGCGCGGGGTTATGAGCAGCGGTATGCTTTTGGCGGCCAGCGCGGACGGCCTTGTGGATGTGATTTTTGCCCCGGACGCTGCGCCGGGCGCGGATGTTGTTTTACAGGGAAGCCCCGCGGCGCAAATCCCCGCGGCGCAAATCAGCATAGACACTTTCTTTTCGATACCCATCACGGCGAAGGACGGCGGCCTCTTCGTGGGCAATACGCCGCTCGAGGCCGGCGGGAAACCTCTCACCACAACAAAGGTGAAGAACGGGAAAGTGGGGTAGGGGAATAAGGAGAATTGGCAAAGTGAATCCTCTTTTACATGAAACCGGAGTCTGCGCGGGCAGGGAAAAAAAGGAATACAATGACCTTTTTTTTCTTTGCAGCCTGATAGAATATACAGCCCGGAAAACAAAAAACCACAGGGATAGAGTGGTTAGGGCTTTAGGAAAAGACAGACTGCGCCATATTTACGACCTGGCCGATGTGTATCATTGTGAAAATATAGACAAGGTAAGCGACGAACTGATTGAAAAATATCGTATACCCATTGGCAATTTCGATAATGTGGCTGACTGCCGTTATGCGATCCCAACCCATTGGGATATAGGGAAGGTTTATAAACGATTAATTGTCGCCGTGTGTGAAAATCAGGGTAAAGATCCTATCGATTCCCTTACGGAAGTGTATTGCTCATGGATCTCCCTGAAAATTGAAAATTATAACAGCAGCGCGTATTATGAAAGTCCGGGTTATCTGTATGCCTCATATATTGCAGGTACGATGCTTTAGCGCTTTTCTCCGAAATGTTTTCTGTGATATAATTTCTCTGAGGTAGATGTGGTCGTAAAAGCCAAAAGGCAAAAAAAATCGAAAGTTAAGTTTACCGTAAAGCTGGAACCTGTTGAGGCGGCTTTGCTTCCCGCGCCGAACCTGCTGCAAAGCGGATTCTGGGCGGCTTTCAAGGAAAGTTTCGGCTGGAAGGGCCTTGCCTTTATGATTCACTGCAGCGCCGGCGATCACGCCATGGACGTTCCCCTTGTTACGCTTACCCGTCCCCTGGCGGCGGGTTATCATCTGGCCTACATCCCCCACGGGCCCGCGCCGTCCGCGCCCCTGCCGGGAGAACCCTGCGACTGCCTGGAAGCCCTGGCCAAGGCCCTGAAACCCTTTTTACCCAAAAAAACGCTGTTTATACGTTTTGATGTTCCCTGGGGCGCCGTGGGGGCGGATAATTTTCCCCAGGCCATCTGCAAGCCCCTTATCAAGGCGGCGTATGACGTGCAGCCGCCGGACACGGTTATCATTCCCCTGAACCTTTCCGAAGAGGATATCCTTTCCTGCATGAAACCCAAAACCCGCTACAATACGCGGCTTGCCGAAAAAAAAGGCGTGCGTGTATACGAAGGCGGGCCGGCGGACATTCCTCTGTGGTACGGCCTGTACCAGGAAACCGCGGAGCGCGACGGCATAACCCTGCACGGGCGGGAATACTATGAAGGGCTTTTCAGCCTCGCGGACTCCTACGCAGGCTCTAAACCGCGCTTTCATCTTCTTCTTGCGGAGGCGGAGGGAAAGCTCATAGCCGGTAACATCGCAGCCGTTTTCGGACCCCAGGCCTATTACCTGTACGGCGCGGCGTCAAACGAAATGCGCAATTACATGGCTTCCTACGCCCTGCAATGGGAGGGCATGAAGCTCGCAAAAAGGGAAGGGGCCCTCACCTACGACCTTTTCGGCATTCCCCCGAATGATGACCCTAGCCACGCCATGTACGGCCTGTACCGTTTCAAAACCGGCTTTGGCGGCGAAATTCTGCACCGTCCCGGCAGCTACGACTACCCCCTGAAATTTTTCGCCTACCGCGCGTACCGTATCGCCGAAAGCCTGCGGGCATGGTACTATAAATCCTTTCGCAAAAGAAACAGGCGTAAAAATCAAGCCGCCGCCGGGGAATAGGGTGCACCAATTTTTTCCGTGCAAAATCACCGGAAGCCCCTGGGCCGCGCCAGGGATTGCAGCGTAAATCCTTTTGGCATCGCCAAAAGATTGAAGCGGAAAGCCCGGTTTTTTGCG
>JAISQU010000284.1 GCA_031274005.1 Spirochaetales bacterium | reverse complement strand
GGCGTAAAACGCCGCAAACCGGGCTTTTCGCTCCAATCTTTTGGCTACGCCAAAAGGATTTCCGCTTCAATCCCTTGCGCGCCCGGGGGAGGGGCAAGATATTAAACAGGCTCTTAGAGCCTGTGTCAGCCGTTTACGATGAGGCTCCAGGCCGCCGTACTGACAAAAGAAAGCAGCGTCGAGAGCACAACGCATTTTGAGGCAAAAGCGCCGTTGCCATTATATTTCGCGGCCATGATGGTTGTCGTAGCGCCCGCGGGCATAGCCGTCAAAAGAACGGATATGCCGGTAACCTCGGCGTTAAGCCGAAACAGAAGGCACACCGCGTAGGCCATAAAGGGAAGCAGGCCCAGCCGGATAAAGGAAAGATAGAAAACCGCCTTTTCCGCCAGCTCCCCGAATTTTACCTCGGCAAGCGTTACCCCAATAATCAGCATGGAGACCGGAGTAGTACACGCGCCGAAATCCCTGAGTACCGTCATGACGGCGGAAGGAAGGCTAATATGCAGGGGCACGCAGATAAACCCCAGAACAACGGCTATCATGCAGGGATGAGTCAGCGAGGATTTTATAAGCGCCGCCTTGCCGGGAGGTTTTGTAAAGTAGGCAAGCCCGGCGCTCCACATAACAAAACGGGCGGGAATCGTATAAATCGATGCGTAGGACATCCCCAGGCCGCCGTATATACTTTCGGCGATGGGCGCGCCCAGCAGAATTGAATTGGAGTTAACCGTCGCGAACCGGAGCACGGCCTGCTTCTCCGGCGCGGCCCTGTTGTAAAAATACTTACTGATCACAAGGCTTACAACCTGAATAAACACGGCGACAAGAAACACCGAAAGAAAGCTCATAATTCTGTCAGAATCAAAGGTCACGAGAAAAGAATACAAAATATTGCAGGGCATAAACAGATAGAGCGTAATATTGATAATGCTGCCTATACCCGCTTTCGGGATAAATCCCGCCTTGAACAGGATAAATCCTCCCATGGTCAACAGCAGCAAAACAAGCTGCTGTTCGGCAAGCTGACTGAGCACTTCCGGCTTTCATCTCCTGTACCGATGCTATACCCATTCGCTTTTTCCCGCAAGACGCCATGGGGGTTTGTTTCCGGGGAAAACGCGGAACGCGCTTCCCCGGATGCCCTATACGTTTTTACTTTCCGAAAGCAAGATCGTAGGTATCGATAGCGATTTGCAGCTCTTCGTTGGTGATGATGACGGCAATCGTTACCGGCGAATAATCGGCGGAAATGATTCCGGCTTTGCGGCCGACTTCTTCGTTCTTTTTTGGGTCAAGAAAAACGCCTATGCCTTCAAGGCCCCCGCAGATCTGGGCGCGGGTGGAGACGCTGTTCTGGCCTATGCCGCCGGTGAACACTATGGCGTCGGTTTTGGGAAGATTCGCGGCGTAAGCGCCTATATATTTGCGGATGCGGCAGGCGTAAACATCAAGGGCTTCCTGAGCGTTTTTGTCGCCTTCTTTCGCGGCTTTTTCAATATCGCGCATATCGTTGGAAACGCCGGAAAGCCCGAGCATGCCGCTTTTTTTATTGAGAAGCGTGTCCAGGCCGGCTTCGGTGTAACCGCGTTTCAGAAGAAAAAGGAGAACCGCGGGGTCTATGTCGCCTGAACGTGTTCCCATAACAAGGCCCTCGAGCGGGGTAAAACCCATGGAGGTATCGACCGATTTGCCGTTTTTGACGGCGGTAATGGAAGCGCCGTTTCCGAGGTGGCAGGAGATAATGCTGGTATTTTCGGCGGAGCGCTTGAGCATAGTGAGGGCCTGAGAAGCGACATAACGGTGGCTTGTGCCGTGAAAACCGTAGCGGCGGATACGGTACTTCTCGTACAGTTCGCGGGGAATGCCGTAGAGGTAGGCCGCGGGCGGCAGGGTTTGATGAAAGGCCGTGTCGAAAACCGCCACCTGGGGTTTTTTGCCCAGAAGGTTAATGGTTTCTTTTATACCCGTAAGGTTGGGCGGGTTGTGAAGAGGCGCGAGTTCGGATACCCTGTCGACAGTTTCAAGAACCTTCTCGTCAATGATAACCGACTCCGCGTAATATTCCCCGCCGTGGACAACGCGGTGACCGGCCGCGGCGATTTCGTCCATGGAACCGAGGATGCCCGCCTTGCCATCGGTCAGGGCCTTGCGCACAAGCTCCATGGCTTTGCGGTGGTCGGGGATGGGGGTTTCTTCGGTATACTCACCCTTTGGAGATTCCTGAGCGATCTTTCCCATGGCGTCGCCTATGCGTTCGACCAGGCCCTTGCCCAGGCTTTTCTTTTCGGGCATCTCGTAGACTTCATATTTCAGGGAAGAGCTCCCGCAATTGATAACCAGAATTTTTGCCATATAAACTCCTTCATTAATTATTATTCTAATAATATACAGGAAGGGGGGATTCTTACAACTCCTCGCAGGCATTTTTTCGGGCATCGGCGTTTACTTTTTCTCGATATATAATAAGCGCATTTTTTGCGGCTTCGCCGCAAAAAACCGGGCTATCCGCTCCAATCTTTTGGCAGACCAAAAGGATTTCGGCTTCTATCCCTTGCGCCCCGCGGGTTTCAAAAAATGGTTTAATTTCGGAACAGGCTCATCTGTGTGTTTAGTCAAGGCGCCCGGACTTACCCCGCGAAGAATTCTTTTACGCCGTCAAGCAGTGCCCGCATATCGGCGCGGCCCAGGTTTAAATGAACAACAATGCGCACGGGATTCCTGTCCAGAACGAGGACGCCCCTGTTTTTCAGAAAAGCGGCAAGCTCCGCGGGAGTTTTTTTGAGCAGGCTGATAAAGACCATGTTTGTTTCGCCGGAGCCGGGCAGCGTTTGGACTTCGGGAATTTCCCTGAAACCTTCCGTCAGAAAGGCCGCGTTCGCGTGGTCTTCGGCAAGGCGCGGGATGTGATTTTTCAAAGCGTACAGTCCGCCGGAAGCGACAATGCCCGCCTGCCTCATGCCCCCGCCCAGAACCTTGCGCCACCTGATGGCGCGGCCAATAAACTCCGCAGGGCCGCACAAAAGAGAACCTATGGGCGCGCCCAAACCCTTTGACAGGCACACGGAAACCGTATCGTAGTGTTGTGCAATTTCCTTTACATCAACCCCCAGTTTTACCGCGGCGTTGAAAACACGCGCGCCGTCCAGATGCAGGCGCAGGCCGCGCCGGCTCACAAAGGCCGCAGCCTTGGCCTGGTACTCAAGAGAAAGGACTTTCCCGTCCTGCGTATTCTCAAGACACAAAAGTTTGGTCTGCGCGTAATGAATGTTGCCGGCGGGCTTTATCCGCGCCAGCACCTTGTCAAGGTCAAGGCTGCCGTCCGCTTCCATCTCTATGGGCTGGGGCTGAATGGAACCGAATACGGCGGCGCCCCCTCCCTCAAGTTTATAGGTATGGGCGTCCTGCCCGACAATGTACTCATCGCCCCGGCCCAGATGCGTCAGAAGGGCGAGCAGGTTCGACTGGGTTCCGCTTGAGGCGAAAAGAGCCGCCTCCTTTCCCAGAAGGGCCGCGCCGTAGTCCTGCAAGGCGTTTACCGAAGGGTCATCCTTATACACATCGTCGCCCACCTCGGCTTCAGCCATGACCTTTCGCATTTCCGCGGTCGGCTGCGTGACAGTATCACTGCGAAAGTCCCTGTATTTCATAGAATTACTCCTTACTCCGGCGTTTATGTAATCAAACCCGCTCCGCGGGGGATCAAAAGGATCAGCTCGGGGAAATATGTCATAAACATCAGAACGGCTATCTCCATTGCCATAAAGGGTATGGCGTTCAGCGCGATGCGTTCGTATTTTACCCGAGCGATGGGCGCCGCGGTAAAAAGGCACATTCCCAGGGGGGGCGTGACAAGGCCGATGTTCGCGTTGACAAGCACGACCAGCGAGAAATGAATGGGATGGATACCGAACCTCAAGGCCATGGGAAGAAGAACAGGAGCAAGAATAACGATAATCGCGCTGGGTTCCATAACCATGCCCAAAAAAACAAGAAACACATTTACAAACAGAAGGAAAGTATAGCGGTTGTCCGCGGCCCGCGAAATAAATTCCACGATTTTTTCCGGAATACCCTCGCTGGTTAAAACAACGCCGAAAAGATTCGCCGAAGAGACAACAAGCAGGATGGCGCTTGTCGTTACAGCCGATTCGATGATGCTCTCGCCAATATCTTTGATAGTAAGGGTTTTCAGGACAAGAACGCCCATCCAGATGACATAGATGCAGGCCATGACGGCGGCCTCCGCGGGAGTAAATATATGACTTAAAAGCCCCGCGAGGATTATCGCCGTCAGGGTCAAACCTATTCCCGCCCTTTTTATGACATGGTGAGCCCGTTCGCGGACAAAGGCTTCGGTACGCCGCGGGTGTTTGTCCCTGACCGCGAAAAACATCGCCATAAGCATAAGTCCCGCTCCAATAAGAAGACCGGGAATGATGCCCGCCATAAAAAGCGTTTCTATGGGAATTCCGGTTACCGAACCATAGACAACCATAATGGCGCTGGGCGGAATGATGGGTCCAATGACGGAAGAAGCCGTTGTTATGGCGGCGCTGTACTCGGCTGTGTAACCCTGCTTTTTCATCATGGGAATAAGGATTGAACCCATCGCCGCCGTGTCGGCCACAGCCGCGCCGGAAATGCCGGCAAACAAAATACTTACAACAATATTTATCTGGGCAAGGCTGCCGGGAAGGCGTCCTACCAGCATATCCGCGAAAGCGATAAAATCATCGGTTATCCGTGTTTTTGTCATCAGGATTCCCGTCAAAATAAAAAACGGCAGGGCGGCGTACGCGGAGTTATTCAGGCCGTAAAAAATATATGCGCCTATGCCGGCGGCGGGCATGCCTGCGACAAGAACAAGATAGGACAGGGATACAATGCCCAGCAGAAAGGCGATGGGAACCCCGCTCAGAACGGTTATCAAAAAGCTGTTTGTCAAAACGGCGCTGGTCTTCATGTTAATACCCTGATGTTTTTAGTCTAAGAGCCTGTTTAATATCTTGCCTCCCCCCGGGCGCGCAAGGGATTGAAGCGGAAATCCTTTTGGCGCAGCCAAAAGATTGGAGCGAAAAGCCCGGTTTGCGGCGTTTTACGCCGC
>JAISQU010000253.1 GCA_031274005.1 Spirochaetales bacterium | reverse complement strand
GGGTTCCGCCGCCGCCTGCCAGGCCGTAAAAACCAGACCTGAAAAATTGCAAAGCAATTTTGTAAGCGTCTTTGCACAAGACGGTCGCTCGCGCCCCTTCAATCCCTTGCGCCCCACGGTCTTTTTCGGCCTTTGGCCTTTATATACGCCCAAAGTCTTTTTAGGGCCTCGTTCTGACACGACCACGGAATAGAAAAATGCTGCATTTTTCTATTCCGCTTTGACGCCTTGTTATTCACAAACACGCTCCGGAAATGGGGGTGAAAGTTACCGGTACCCTTCCGGTTTGACCACAAAACTCCTGGTTAAAGCGCAATTCCCGGTTCCCTGTATCTCTCTCTCTTGCATAATATAATAATCTATAATATAATAATCCATAATATAACTTTTAAGGAGATTCGCAATGCCGGAATTTATTGACCGGGAAGAAGAAATAGCCGCCCTTGAAACCGAATACGCGCGGTCCGGCTCCTCTCTGGTTGTTATCTATGGCCGCAGAAGGATAGGAAAGACATCCCTTATACAGCATTTTTTGAAGGAGAAGCCGGCGGTTTATTTTCTCGCTACGGAGGAAAACGAGGATCAAAACCGCAGCGCCTTTCGGCTTATGATTGCGGCTTTTACGAACAATGAACTTTTGGGAAGCTCTGCGGTAGAAGAGTGGCGGCTTATTTTTGAGGCATTATGCGCTTTCCCGACAAAAAAGAAAAAGGTGCTGGTTATTGACGAGTTTCAATACCTTGGCAAGGCAAATCCCGCCTTTCCCTCTGTTTTGCAGAAGATTTGGGATACCGCGCTTAAGGACCAGGGCCTTATGCTTATCCTGTGCGGTTCGCTTATTTCCATGATGGTAAGCCAGACGCTTGCATATGAAAGCCCCCTCTACGGCAGAAGAACAGCGCAGATACGGCTCAAGCAAATATCATTTAGATATTATTCAAAATTTTTTACCGGCGCACAAAAAGAAACCCTGATTCCCTTTTACGCGGTAACAGGCGGCGTTCCCAAGTATATTGAATTATGCGCCGGCAGAAAGGATGTGTACGATCTTATAATCCGGGATGTGATTTCCCGCAGCAGCTTTTTGTATGACGAACCGCATTTTCTGTTGTACCGGGAACTTGGACAGGTTGGCAGTTACTTTTCCATTATCAAAACAATCGCGGCGGGAAACCGCAAACTTGGGGATATTGCCGCGAACCTTGGCATAAAGCAGACCGGCCTTACCAAATACCTGGAAACCTTAATCAGTTTGGATATTCTTGAAAGGGAAGTGCCTGTCACGGAAACGCATCCGGAAAAAAGCAAACGCGGGCTGTATCGGATAAAAGACAATTTTATCGCGTTTTGGTTCAGGTTTATCTATCCTGATTTAAGCTACATTGAGGCCGGCAACACCGGGCTTGTTATGAAAAAAATCCGCCGGAATTTTGTGGATAACCATGTCAGTTTTATCTACGAGGATATATGCCGTGAAAAATTGATCCGCATGAACGCCGTATCCGGATGGCCGCGCTCCTGGCGTTTTCATATCGACAAAAGCGGCCGCTTCTGGGATAAAAACACCGAGATTGATATTGTCGCCTTTGATTCCGGCGGGGTGGATATTGTTTTTTGCGAATGCAAGTACGTAAAAAAGCCGATTGACCCCGAAGTCCTGTACGCCCTTGAACAAAAGGCGGAGGCGGTTGACTGGAAACGCGCGGAGCGCGTAAACCATTATATGCTTTTTTCAACAAGCGGTTTTAACCCGGAACTTACCGCTGCCGCAAAAAAGCGAAAGGACGTGGCGCTTATTTTAGTATAACCCGTGGGGCGCAAGGGATTGTAGCACGCCCAAGCAAACGCACGCGAAAGCGTGTTTGTGATAACCAGGCGTCAAAGCGGAATAGAAAAATGCAGCATTTTTCTATTCCGTGGTCGTGTCAGAACGAGGCCCTAAAAAGCTCCTGGCGTATATAAAAGGCTACAGGCCGAAATCCTTTTGGCGCAGCCAAAAGATTGCAGCGGGCTGGTCGTTCGCTTCGCTCACTGCTCGCCCATGCAACCTGGAAAGCCCGGTTTTTGCCGGGCAAAAATGCGCACAAAAATATCCCGGGACTCCTGCCTTCAGGTCGGATTTTGCGCCTTTGCCGAGGCAAGTATCAATTTATTGTACGAACTGACAAGAGCGCGGATACCCGCAAGGGTTATATCCGTATGCTTTCCCGTTCCCCAAAAAGAAGCGCCGCGGGAGTCTTTTATTTCAACATACGCGACGGCTTCCGTGTCCGCGCCGGAACCCATGGACTGCTCGTGAAAGTCCGCAATGTCAAAACTGTTGATTCCGTGCCTGCGCATGGCGTCAACAAAGGCGGAAAGGTGGCCGTTTCCCGTACCGCTTATGACGCTTTCCTCGTCGCCGAAAAGTATCGTCGAGGTACAGGTAACGGATTCCGGATCATCGGGCGCGGAGGCCGCGCTGCAGTTTATCAGTTTTAAGGGTTCACGCAGATTCATGAAACTATTAATAAAAATGTCCAGAATCTCGCCGGAATCCAGTTCCCGGCCCAGGCTGTCGGAAATATCGCCGACGATTTTCCCGATAGCGGGATGCATCGCCTTGGGCAGTTCGTAGCCGTATTTTTCCTGCAAAATGTACGCAATGCCGCCTTTGCCGCTTTGACTGTTAATGCGGATAATGGCCTGGTAATCCCTGCCGACATCCCTGGGATCGATAAGCAGGTAGGGAACCTTCCAGGGGCCGTCCGCGTTTGCCCGCTGCTTCATATAGTCCATGCCTTTTTTGATGGCGTCCTGGTGCGAACCGGAAAAAGCGGTAAACACAAGCTCGCCCGCGTAGGGCTGCCGGGCGTGAACTTTCATCCCCGTGCAGCGTTCGTAGATTTCCTGAATAGCGGGCAGGTTTTTAAAATCAAGTTTCGGATCAACGCCCTGGCTGAACATATTCAGGGCGGTATTCACAATGTCAAGATTGCCTGTCCGCTCCCCGTTACCGAAAAGCGTCCCCTCGACACGGTCCGCTCCCGCGAGGATGCCCAGCTCCGTTGCCGCCACGCCGGTACCCCGGTCGTTATGCGTATGCAGGCTGACAATGACATTTTCCCGGTCGCCTATGCGGCGGCAGAAATATTC
>JAISQU010000213.1 GCA_031274005.1 Spirochaetales bacterium | reverse complement strand
CGCTACGCTCCATTCCCACGCAAAACCTCCGCCACATTTTGTCGGCCCTGGTCTTTGCTGCGCAAAGCCCTTATTCGGGCTGGCAAAACGTCGTAAACAGCCGGAACGATTGACGACTCCCTTACCGCCATTGAATTTCAAAAGCTGCTTTTTCTGTACATCATGTGTTATGCGATGTGCGGAATAATCCCCGAAACCGGAAATTCGGATTTTCCGGGAATAACTTGCAAAAGTACCTTGGGAATATCGGCATTGAGTATGTTCATATACCGGAATTGGGAATAGTTTCTGAAAAAAGGAAGAACCTCAATGACGGCACGGATTATCAAAATCTGTTTCAGGAATATAAAATGTCCCTGCCTGAGCGCCGGGAACCGCTTGAGCGGGTACATCGGTTATTGCTTACGAAAAAACGGATAGCCTTAACCTGTTTTGAGCATGACCCGTCTCATTGCACCGCCATGTAATCCGGGACTATTTCAGGAAAAACTATACCATTACTGCCACGGATTTGAGATGGGACGGAAACGGGTGTATATAACAGTTCGATGACAAGCTTGAAATCATACAAGCAAAAATACATCAATTGTCCTTATTTCAGACGCCTGAGGAGTTGATCAAAGAATTCAGCGTTGTACAGAAATTAGCTTATATATTCAGATACAAGTTTAAGGATGATGAAGGGAAAGAATCCAACCGCATGATTGAGGATTCACGGCAATTGTAGCCCCTGGGCCGCGCCAGGGAATTGCCGCAAGGCGATTCCCTGCGTGCGAAGCAAAAAAGGCGCCATAAATTCCGAATTGAAACCGATCCGCAATTTTCATTGACAAGCCGGCCAAAAGGGTCTACTTTTACTGAAAGCGCTATTGTTTGATGATTTTTAATAAATTCTTATCGAGGTGATAAAGTATGAAAGCTGCGAAAGTGTACGGCGCCAAAGATTTGCGCCTGGAAGACGCCCCCAAACCGGTAATTTCCCGGCCGGATGAAGTTCTGGTCAGGCCCAAGTTTGTCGGCATCTGCGGTTCGGATGTCCATCTGTATCATGGGAAAAATCCCCTGGCGACCCTGCCCCGGATTATGGGGCATGAAATCGTGGGCGTTGTGGAGGAGTTCGGCAAGGACGTAAAGGGTCTTGCCGCGGGCGACCATGTTGTTATCGATCCCATCAGTTTCTGCGGAAAGTGTTACGCGTGCCGGCACAATATGCCGAACGTCTGCGAGACCCTCAAGGTTTTCGGCGTTCACCGGGACGGCGGCATGCAGGAATATTTTACGATTCAGGAAAAGCAGGTATTGAAACTCGACAAAAATCTTCCCTGGGAAGAAGCGGTACTTATTGAGCCGTTTACCATAGGCGCGAACGCCAACGCGCGGGGCGCCACCGGCCCCGGCGACACGGTGCTGGTGCAGGGCGCGGGCCCCATCGGTATCGCTGTTCTGAAACTTGCCAAAATCAGAGGCGCCGCCGTTATGGTTTCCGATGTCGTTGACGAAAAACTTGAGTTCGCCAAAAAACAGGGCGCCGATTGCGTCGTGAACACGGCAAAGATAAAACTGGAAGACGCGGTAAACGAGTGGACAAAGGGCGAAGGCGCCAACAAGGTAATTGACGCGGCCTGCATTACCCCCACGCTTGAGGCCAGCTTCCGGGTTGTTTCCGCGGCGGGCACCGTTGTTATTTTGAGCTTCTCGGAGGAGTTCGCCAAAATCGCGCCGCTTCCCATCGTAAAGAAGCAGCTTACCGTTGTTGGCTCGCGGCTGCAGACCTATCAGTTTGCCAATGTCATCAGGCTCATGGAATCAGGCGCTTTGAAGGGCGGCGGCCTTGTCACGCAAAAATACCCCTTTGCCGACATACAAAAAGCCCTCGATTTTATTGACGCGCATCCGCAGGATGTGAAGAAGGCGCTGCTGGAATTCTTTTAAAAAAGCGGGACTTGGTACAAGTGTGATTCTCAGGGCGCCTTTTTTGTCCGCCTGCGGCGGACAAAAAACCGGGCTTTCCGCTCCAATTCCTCGGCCCGCCGCACAGCGGCGGCCCTGCGGGATTTCCGCTGCAATCCCTGGCGCGGCCTGCGGGATTCAGCCCTTGACCTTTATATACGCCAACGCCGTTATTGGACCTCGTTCTGGCGCAACCACGGAATAGAAAAATGCTGCATTTTTCTATTCCGCCTTGACTGACGCCTTGTTATCACAACCACGCTCTCGCGTGCGTTTGTATGGGTACCCATAACCACGCTCTCGCGTGCGCTTATCTGGGCATGGCGTGGCTTGCTTCGCAACCCCTCCAATCCCTGGCGCTGAAGACCCAGGGGCTGCCGCTAGCAGCCTGTCGGACTTCTCATAAATGTGAGCCGAAGACGGCTCTGCGATTTTCGGGAAGACCCGAAAACGCATTACGCCCGCAATTTTGCCCCGCAAAATTGCGCCGTCTTGAACGTCGCGGGGCCATTGCGGCAATGGCCCCGCCTTAAGCGCAACAGGCTCCTAGATGTTAATGTGAGTAAAGTGAGTCGCGTAATACTCCTGCGCCAACTCGATAAAGTATTCCTCCGCCTTGGACAAGCGGCTCCCCTGCGCATAAGCGACGATGTTGTCCCATTCGCCGAGGGGGTTGGTTAAAAAATAAACTGACGCGCTGCTGGGGTTCATGTTTCCCATGGGTATAATGGAGACGCCATAGCCGCTTTCAGATAGAGTGTACAGGGTCGGAGCGCTGTTGCATTCAAGTAGAATTTTTGGCAAAAACCCCGCCTTGGTAAACATGTTATCGGTAATTATGCGGATGGTCATACTGGGGTTTGCCAGCATAAAATAGTCGTTGCAAAATAAGTTGAGATCAATTGTCGCAAGTTTGTCTTCGGATGGGTTGGCAAGATAAGCGAGATGATGAGTTTTAGGTACCGTCAGCACAAAACGTTCATGCAGGAGGGGCCGGTAGATAAGCGCGGAGGTTTCTATTCCTGATGTGCTAAAAACAATATCCAGTAGTCCTTTTTCCACCTGACTAAATAGATCCTTTGTATGTCCATCGGTGAGTTTCACGGTTATATTGGGATATGTTCCCTTAAACTGCGGAAATATATGTGTAAACATCCTGCTCGCTTTGTTGGAGGATATTCCTACAGTGATTTCGCCGCTTGTACAGTCTATGATATCATTGATATCCTTTTTCATTTGATGGTAGCGTTTCAGTATTTCTCTGGCTGTCTCAACATAGACCCTGCCCGCGTTAGTCAGCGGCCATGCGCCTTTTATCCGTTTAAACAGCGGCGTTCCCAACTCATTTTCCAGTTTAGCGACGTACTGGCTTAACGCGCTGGGGGAGACGTAAAGTTCCTCCGCAACCCTTGCTAAAACCTGTCTGTCCGCAAGGTGTACTATGTATTCGAGTTGTCGTACATCCATAAAATAGTTCCCCCCCTCATTAAGTTTTACTTAATGATACCTTAAATTCATTTAAATTGACAGAAGTTAAATACCGGTTAATAATAAAAAATCACAGTACGAATTTTTTAAGGAGGAAAACACATGAAGAGAAAATCATTTGTTGTGATCGCGATCATTTTTTGCATCGTAACTGCCCAGGGTTTATGGGCTGGCGGGAAAGGAGAAGCTTCCAATGCTGACGGTTCAACTGCGTGGCCCCAAAAGACCATACAGGTAATCGTACCGTTCAGCCCCGGCGGAGACTGCGATTTTAACGGCAGGGCGTACGCGACCCGCCTGGGCAAGTTTCTCGGCCAGACGGTTGTCGTAACCAACGTAACCGGGAACAATGGCGCCGTGGGTGCGACGCAGATTAAAAATGCTGCGCCGGACGGTTACAGCGTACTGCTTTATCACAGCGCGCTGGCCGTAGGCAGGGCGTGCGGCACGATGGATTTCGGCATTGACGCTTTTGACCTGGCCTGTATCGGCGGGAGAGACTCCGGTTACGCGGTATGCGTCAACGGGAAATCTCCCTATAAAACGCTGAAAGACCTCGTAGACGCTTCGGTAAAAAGCCCCGGAAAAATTACGATGGCTGCGGCCACAGGCGGCATGACCTATGTTATCGGCGTGCTTTTAAATCAGGCCGGAGCGAAGCTCGACCTTGTAGACTTGGGCGGAGCCGCTGAACGCACAGCCGGCCTTTTGGGCGGTCATGTTGACGCCATTCCCAATCCGCTGGGAACTTCCATGCCCTACATCCAGAAAGGCGAATGGAGAGCGCTTGCCATTGCCGGCAAGGAACGCAACGCCAAATACGGCGAGGTTCCCACCGCCGAGGAAGCCGGCTACGCCGGCGTTGAATTTTCCACCAATTATTTCTTCGCTTTCCCCAAGGGAACGCCCAGGGAAATCATCGATAAATTCGCGGACGCCTGTGAGCAGGTTTACCAGCTTCAGGATTACCAAACAAGCATCATGGATACCTACCAGCAGCGTCCCTACTTCGTCAAAGGCAAAGAAGCCTACGATATTATGAAAACGCAGGAAGATATTATTCTGGGAATGAAGGATTTGCTTACAAAATAACAGTGCCGTTCACGGAGGCCTGCGGCAAAAGCTGCCTGCCTCCGCGCCTGTTTTGGGTGCCGCATGAGGAGGAATTTTTGATGAGGAAAGAGCAAAAAATCAATATTATAACCGGCATTGCTTTTTTCGCCTATGGTATATGGATGCTGGCGCGAGGATTGTCCGTTACGGTACAAGGGAAGACGGGCGATTACGGCCCTGGTTTTATGCCGAGGTTTATCGGCGGAACAATTTCCCTGCTCAGCCTTCTTTTGGTTATCACAACCCTTGTGGGAATATGGCGCGGAGCGGCGTATTCCTCGTCGTCAAAAGAAACCGTTATTCCCGATTATAAAAGCATTATCGCGACTTTTATCCTTTTGGCGCTGTATATGATTGCGCTTTCCCCTGTCGGCTTTATTCTGTCCAGTGTCATATATGTTTTTCTGCAAATCATGGTAATTGCCAATAAACCTTCCAAAAAATTTATCATGATGAGCGCCGTCATTGCCGTTGTTATGCCCGTTGTGGTGTATTACGTTTTTGTCGATCTGTTTTTTCTCTTGCTGCCGGCGGGAATTTTGGGATAGGGAGGATATTATATGGTTATTTCCGGTTTACTTTCCGTATGCACGCCGTTTACCATTACGCTGATCTTTTTCGGCGTTGTGCTTGGCATTATTTTCGGCGCTATTCCCGGCATGAGCGCGACAATGGCCGTCGCCCTGTGCCTGCCCATTTCTTTCGGGCTGCATCCCGTGCAGGGAATTTCGCTGCTTTTGGGGCTGTATATCGGGGGAATCTCCGGCGGCCTTATTTCGGCTATTTTACTCAAGATTCCCGGCACGCCTTCCTCAATCGCCACCTGCTTTGACGGCAACCCCATGGCAAACCGCGGCGAAGCCGGCAAGGCTTTGGGAGTCGGCATACTGTATTCTTTTTTGGGCGGCCTGCTCAGCTTTTTGGCGCTGATTTTTATCGCTCCCCCTATCGCCTCGTTTTCATTGAAGTTTTCGCCTGTCGAGTATTTTTCCGTAACGGTTTTTTCCCTTACCATGATTGCAAGCCTTTCGGAGGGCAGCCTTATCAAGGGGCTTATGAGCGGGGCTTTCGGCCTGGGTCTGTCGCTGTACGGTTCCGCGCCGCTTGACGGCTACAAACGCTTTACCTTCGGCTTGTGGCAGCTTGACTTGGGATTTGCGCTGCTTTCGGTTCTTATCGGGTTTTACGCCATTTCCGAAATTATCGAAACCGCCGGAAATAAATACAAAGTAACAAAGTCAAACACCATCCAGTTTACCTTAAAGGGTTTTGGCGTTTCCTGGAAAGAATTCTGCGGGCAATTGTGGAATTTTTTCCGTTCCACGATCATCGGTATAGGAATTGGAATCCTGCCCGGCATCGGCGGCGGTACGTCAAATATCATTTCCTATGTAACGGCGAAAAGCCAGTCAAAGTATCCGGAAAAATTCGGCACGGGAATCATTGACGGCGTTATCGCATCGGAAGCCGCAAATAACGCGACAATCGGCGGCGCCTTAATTCCGCTTTTAACGCTGGGTATTCCCGGCGACAGCGTTACCGCGATGCTTCTGGGCGGCCTTATGGTACACGGCATCATTCCGGGGCCGATGCTTTTTGCCACAAACGGCGAACTTATTTACGCGATTTTTGCCGCACTCATTATCGCCAATATCATTATGCTGATTGTCGAATTTTTCGGTATACGCATTTTTGTGCGGCTTCTGCAAATACCAAAAAGCATTTTGCTGTCGGTTATTGTGTGCCTGTGCGTGGTAGGCGCTTTCGCCGGCAATAACCGTGTGTTTGACGTGTGGGCTATGGGCATATTCGGCGCTCTTGGCTTTATCATGCTCAAAATCAAAATGCCGCTGCCTCCCGTTATTCTGGGTTTTATACTCGGCCCCATTCTGGAAAGTAATATGCGCCGGGGGCTCCAGCTCCATCACGGCGACTGGATTCCCTTTTTTACGAGACCCATTTCGGGAGTGTTTCTGGCCATCGCGGCGCTTTCCATTATTATGACGGCAATAAAAGAAATCCGGCGCAAGATGCGGATAAAACAGCCTGCCTCTTTGCAGGGTTAAAAACATATTTAATTTTATAGGAGTTTACCATGAGTTTCATCCCCAAGGGCATACTGCCCGCAATGATTACGCCGCTTACCAAAGACGGCAAGGTTAATATTCCCGCTTTACGCAAACTTATTGACTTTCTTATTACCGGCGGCGTTCACGGCATTTTCGCCATTGGTACCACCGGCGAATTTTACGCCATTTCCAACGCCGAATACCAGGAAGTTCTGGAAGTTACCGTTGACCATGTTAAGGGCCGCGTTCCCGTATACGCGGGGGCAAACGCCATCGGCACACGCGAGTCTATCGCGCTTGCCGCCATTGCGCAAAAAGTGGGAGGCATCAGCGCGCTCAGCGTATTAACGCCCTATTTTATCGGCCTTAACCAGAACGAACTCTACAGCCACTTTGCCGCGGTTGCCGCAAGCACCAGCCTGCCCATCATCCTGTACGACAATTCGCCCAAAACGCATATAACGATAAAGCCCGCCACGGTGGAAAAACTCGCGGCTATTCCCAATATCGTAGGCATAAAAGACTCTACCGGGGATATGACCAACACGGCGGATATTATCAACCGCACGCAGGGCAAAGATTTTTATGTCATGATGGGCCGGGACAGCCTGATTCACGCGGCCCTCAGCTATGGCGCTACGGGCGCTGTTGCCGCCACCGCCAATGTAGCTCCGGCCCTTGTCGCAAGTATTTACAACAAATACATTGCCGGCGATATCGCGGGTTCTCTGGAAGATCAGTATAAGCTGGTACCCCTGCGCATTGCCTTCGGGCTTGGATCTTTCCCCACGGTTATCAAGGAAGCTCTGGAGCTTTTGGGCATTGAGGCGGGACCCTGCGCCGCGCCGACCGGTCCCATGACCGCTGAGGAAAAGGAGCAGCTTAAGACTGTGCTTATCGAAATGGAATTGCTAAAATAACATCTGGAGGTAGGCAATGAACCTTGAGGGGAAAGTTGTGGTTGTTACTGGAGGAACCGGCGGCCTGGGCTGGCGGATATGCCGGAAACTCGCCGGCAGTAAAATGAAAGTTGTGCTTGTGTACATTAACTCAAAAGAAAAAGCCGAGAACTATGTCCTCGAATTGGAAAAGGCTGGGGCGGAGGCAGTCGCTCTTCAGGCGGATGTAACCACCGAGGCTGGAATAACGAAAATGATGAATGCGGCTATTTCGCGTTTCAACGGCATAGACGCCCTTGTTCTTGACGCTGCCTTTAATCAATTTGTTGGCTTTGCTGATCTTGAAGCTCTTACCCCTGAATTGTGGGAAAAGATTATGGCCTGCAATCTTACCGCGCCTTATCTTGCCGCCCGGCTTATCGGTCCTGAAATGAAACGCCGGGGAGGCGGACGTATTGTAACTATTTCCTCCATCGCGGGGCTAAGTCCGTCAGGAAGCAGTATTGCCTACGCTGTTTCCAAAGCGGGTCTCATTCATCTAACACATTGCCTGGCAGTAGCCCTTGCGCCTTCGGTACTGGTAAATGGCGTTGCCCCCGGCCTTATGGATGGAACCCGCATGACGGAAAACTTGACTCCTGCGTATGCCGAGAAGGCCCGAAACGCCGCTTTAATAAAGAAAACAGTAGAGCGGGATGATGTGGCGGATGCCGTGCGGCTGTTCATTGAAACAGACAGTATCACCGGGCAAAACCTTGTCGTGGATGGCGGACGATTTTTTCATTAGAGTTGTTCAGAAACTTTAGTTTCCGAACAACTCTATTAGATAACAAGAAAAAGGATAAAACATATGAACCAGAAAACAGATTTTCTCACCTTCAAAGAAGAGCGCCTCAGAGAGTGGTGTACGCTCGTGCTGAAAAAATGCTGCGGCGCCGATGACGCCTACGCCCACGCGGTAACAGGCGCGCTGGTATCGGCAAACCTGCGGGGAGTTGACACCCACGGCGTCAACCTTCTTCAGTATTATGTTAAACGCTATAAAAACATAAGCCACAGCGACATACGCGTTAGCGCCGACATGCCCGCCTTCTGCCATATAGACGGGGGCGGGCACATGGGGCCTGCGGTCTCCGTATTCGCCATGGACAAGGCAATAGAAAAAGCGGCGGCCTGCGGCGTCGGGCTGGCCCTTGCCGAGAACTCCTCCCACTTCGGGGCCACAGGGTATTACACCTGCTGCGCGGCGCGTAAAGGCTATATCGGTTTTGCCACGACGGTAGCCTACAAAACAATGACGCCCTGGGGCGGGCTGGAAACTTTTATCGGCAATAATCCGTTCTCGCTCTCCTTCCCCTGGCGGGAATTCCCCATCATGCTGGACATCTCCAACTCGGTTACAGCCCGCAATAAAATTATAAACTACGCGCGGGAAGGCTGGGCCTTGCCCGAAGGCTGGGCGACGGACTCGGAAGGCGTCCCGACAACAGACGCGCAAAAAGCCATAGAGGGTTTTCTGCAGCCCATAGCCGGCTACAAAGGCGTCGGAATCGCCATGATGATAGAAATTATCGTCGGAACCCTCGCGCACGG
>JAISQU010000134.1 GCA_031274005.1 Spirochaetales bacterium | reverse complement strand
ATAAAATATAAAAATTTTATGCAAGAGGTTTTTCGCTTTTTTTAATTTTTTTTGAGGGAGGCGCGCCCCCCTGAGGCAGGCGTACAGTCTGCCTAAAGGCAGGTTGCCGGAATATAATGGCAGGGTTTTCGTATACGCCGGGCCGTTTTGCCCTATTTTGCAAGCACACGGTTTCACCGTGCGATTTTCTGGCCCGGTTTGCGGCGTTTTACGCCGCAAATGCGCCCAAATTCCGAATTATAAGGAGATTTTGAACAGGCTCTTACTCATCATTGAATATCACGGTAAACCTTCTGCTCAGCGTATTTCCCGCGCTGTCCACAAGAAAAACGGTATGTGGTCCGGGCGCGGGACGGATCTCCATTTCGTGAAAAACTTCGGTCGCGCCAAGATACGCCTCATCCAGATGCCAGTGAATCATTGCAGCGGAATTTCTGTGGGCCGCCGTAAGAACGAGATAACCCGCGCTGCCATCGATTTCTATGGGAACATACACTTCGGAGTTTTCCTCGGGAGTAAAAAGCGCCATGGGGACGGCGGAACGCGAAACCCCCGCGGCGGGAGGCGGAGTCCTGTAATCAAGGTTCCAGCGCCTGTAATACCATTCCTCCGCGGGGGGAAGGACAAACCAGCCGCGCCTCACCGTTTGTTCCTTTTCGCCGCCGGAGAAAACCACCTGCCGGTCCTGCTTTTCGTTCAGCGTCACCTGAACGCAAAAAGAACAGGGCTGGTGATGGGCGGCGCCGCGGGGAATGTCGGCGTATTTAAGGCTCCCGCAGTACGGCCCCGGCGGAAAACCCGACAAAGCGCAGACAGAAACCGTATCAAGGGCGCCGTAGGGTTTGGGGAACCAGTCCGGGGCTTCCAGAAAAGAAAACACTTCAAAAAGCAGGGGAGCGGCGGTGTTCGCGCCCCGCAGTTCCGCCCGGCCTTCGCCGGAAGCGTTTCCCGCCCAGACCGCGACAGTCCACCGCGTTGTTACCCCGACGGCCCAGGCGTCCCTGAAACCAAAACTGGTTCCGGTTTTCCAGGCGATTTTCCGGGAACTCGCGAAGGCCTGCCAGGCCGCCTCCTCGCCGGGCCGCACAACCGAGGTAAGGGCCTCAAGGGTAAGCCACGCCGCGCCCGCCGACAAAGGAGCGGACCCCGCCGAGGGCGTATCCCCTGTGCGGGGGCCGGAGCGGGGAAAGTAGGCCGGCGGAAAAAACAGATTGTCCGTCCGCCCGGGATACATTGCCGTGCGGGCAAGGCCGGCGTACAGACCGGCTATGTCCCACAGGGTAGTTTCCGCGCCCCCAAGGATAAGGGGCAGGCCGTAGTCCTCGCCGGCGCGGAAAAGGGTTGTTACCCCAAGCGTCCGCAGAAGACGGGCAAAACGGTCAACCCCGAAGTTTCGCAGGCAGCGTACCGCCGGCACGTTGAGGGATCTGGCCAGGGCCTGATTCGCGGGAATCACGCCGGCATAGCTTTTTGTATTGTTTTCGGGACTGTAGCTGCCTATGCGGGTGGGAATATCGCTCAGGAGGCCGGCGGGCATAAGCTGCCCGGAATCAAGCATGGCCGCGTACAAAAAGGGCTTGAACAGACTTCCGGAGCTGCGGGGAGATCTTACTATATCGACATCCGGCGCTTCGGGAGTGTCGGCGTTCCCCACGTAGGCAAGGGCCTCTCCTGTTTGGGTATCAAGGATGAGGCAGGCTGCGTTCATGACGCCCTCCGCGGCAAAGCGTTCAGCCCGCCGGTTCAACAGCGCCGCCGCGCGCGCCTGAAGCCCGGCGTCCAGGCTCACAGTATAACGCGAGGAGCCCCCTTCCCGGCCCGCGGCCGCCTGCGCAAGAACAATCCTGTCGAGCAGATGCGGCGCGAGCATGGGCAGGGCTTGCGGCTCGTCAGGAAGGGGCTCCGCGCGCGCGAGATTCAGAGTCCCGGTATCGAAATGGCCGCGCGCGGCAAGGCGTTCAAGCAGGGCGTCGCGTTTTTTCCTTAGGGTGTCGCGGTTGCGGCCGGGATGAACAAGACCCGGCCCGTTGGGAAGCACGGCGAGGGTAGCCGCCTGAGCCCAGGAAAGTTCATCGGGAGAGCGGCCGTACCATCTCCACGCCGCGGCCTCCAGCCCAACGACGTTTCCGCCAAAGGGCGCGTTCGCCGCGTACAGGCGGAGCACCTCATCCTTGGACCGGCCTATTTCAAGCCGCAAGGCAAGAACCGCTTCCACGGCCTTTTCAAAAAAACTGCGCGCGTTCCTGCGCCGCATAAGGCGTATGGTCTGCATACTCAGCGTTGAGCCGCCCGAAACTATCCTGCCCGCCCTTAAGTTCTGCACAGCGGCGCGCATGACCGCGATAAAATCAACACCTATGTGATAGCGGAAGCGCCGGTCTTCGTATTCGGTTATGGCCGCGGCGAACTTGGGATTTACCGAAGCGGGCGCGGCGAAACGCCACTGCCCGTCGCCGGCCACCCGAGCGCCGAGAAGGACTCCGTTTCTGTCATAAAGAACAGGCGAATACGGAACATCGAAAAGCGGATCGGGCAGGCAGAAGGCAAAGGCGAGAAAAACCGCCGCGCCTCCGAAAAAAAAGACGCGGCGGAGGGTAATATACGATAAAAGCCTTTGGGCCCCGCGCCGCATTATCGCTGTCCGGGTATGAGCGCTCGTATGGTTTCGTTGTACATGGCGTAGGCGTGAATTGCGGGCTGAAAGAAACTGCCTGAGTACGTTTTGTTGACCCTGAAGCTGAAGGTTTTACTCTGCCCGCCGGAAAGGTCAAAGTAGCTCATAATCCTGTCGTCGCGGATATCCTGATACTTATACACCGAGGACACAGATGAGGCCGGGTCTTCTCCCGTGCGCGTGTTGATAATTTCAAAAGACGCGGGAAGAGCGTGAACCAGGGCAATCTCCTTTACCTCCGAACCATAGGTATTGCGGACCTCCACATCGATAATAACATCCTGCCCCATGGACAGCCGGGACGGATTTTCCTCCATTCCCGTGTCCGCGTTTCTGTAGCGCACGCGCAGGGATAAACCGTTTGACAAAGCCGGTTCGGAGCCTTCGGCCGGAAGTCCCGCCGCGTACACGCGGGCGTATGTAAAAGCCCCGCTGCGGTTTTGCAGGGTCAGCTTCGCCTGCGTTCCCGACACGTTCAGGGGAACCTTCGCCATGGGCGTGCCGAAGATCAGGGTTTCGGTTTTGCCGTCTACGGTATAATCCACCGTAATGGGAGCGTTGTCCGCGGAACTCTGCATGAAGGGCAAAACGGCGATAAGCGCGTAGGCTGTTTCCTGGGTAGAAAGCCAGTCTTCGGACGAAAGCCTCTCGGCGACGCTTTCCAGCAAATCCCTGGCCCTGCCGTCATCGCCCATAAGGGCGAGGGCCTCAAGCATCATGGCCCTGTCACGGAAGGACGAACCGAAGGTTCCCGACAGTTCCCTGTAGTCCGGACCGCCCAGAGCCGCGTCCTTTACCATGGAACGGGCGGCGTCTCTCTGCCCCGCGTACCAATAAGCCGCGGCCAGCCGCCACAGCACCGCGGGCGGATTGTCCCCGCGCTCCCGCAGACGGTTCATGGAACCAATATCCGCCTGACCCGCGAGGGCAAGGGTATACAGCCTGTAGGCCTGGTCAAGAAGCTCGGCGTAGGAACTGCCCGCCCAGGCGGCCGCCTGCTTCTTCTGGTAGTCTGTCCAGTTTTTCAGGAGAGTATCCGGCACGGCGTAACCCGCTCCCTTCGCGGCGACAAGAAAATGCCCCGCGTAGTTCGTACCCCAGACTGAAACATCGGCTGCGCCCGGCCAGTATGAAAAACCGCCTGTGTAATTCTGAAAACCGGCAAGCCTTTCAATGCCCTCGGCAATATTCATGCGGATAAGGGCGAGTTCGTCCGGCCTCAGGGCAAGGGCCTTGTCCAGATGGAGCTGGGGAAATACCGCGCTTGTTGTCTGTTCCACACAGCCGTGGGGATACTGCATAAGCCAGGTGAGCCGTTTTTCCAGACCCAGAGGCGGCATACGCGAAAGTTCCAGCGCCGCTGTATTCGTACCCGGAACGCCGGGAAGCTCAACAAGGCCCTCCCATTTGCCGTTTTCGGACAAAAGCTGAGTCAGGGCTTTGGAAACGGGTAGGGCCGTGGAGCGGATGTCCAGCTCCGTTGTATGCACGGCGTCCTTCAGGCCGGGGGATGAGGCGGTAATCGTAAACTTCACCTTTCCCGGTGAACCGGCCTTTACCCTGAACCCGGCGGTCTTCTCCCCGGACTTATCGAAAGCGACATCGGCGGACGCGGAAGAAACAAGGGAAGCGTTTCCCTCGACCTTCATACCCACGCGGACAGACCTTTTTCCCTCCGCGTACGCGAAAATCGTGACAGGTATGGCTGCCTCATCATCAGGGGAGAGGACGCGGGGAATGGCGCCCAGAACCATCAGATCGCTCTTAACCTGGACGGACTGCTCCGCGGCCCCGTAGGCCCGCCCGGGCCGCGGCCCGGCGGTTTTTGCCGCGGGAGGCGAACCGGCGACGACCATAACGCGCACGGCCCCCACGTACTGGGGCATGTCAAAAGTTTCGGTACGGGTTTCGCCCGCTCCCAGCCGGCAGGGCCCGAAGGAAAACACAACGGGCTTGAAACGCTGCGTTTGCTTTGCCGTTGTGTCCATCTCATCATCGCCGCCTCCTATAGCAAGGAGGGTTTCGAGTTTTCCCGAATAAGCGCCGATGACCTCGGAATAAACATCCCAATACTTCATAAAGGACGCTTCCTTACGGTAAAACGCGCCGCGCGGATTGGGCATGGAGTAGCGCGTCAAACCCAGAAGCCCCTCGTCCACCACGACGGCCGTGTAGGTCATGGGTTTGCCCTGAGCCTCCCTGACCGTAAAAGACGCCTTTGATGAAGGCTGCCAGGAAGCCGGGGCCGTAATCTGCGGAGTAAGGCGCGTCGCGGAATCGTCGATGATAACCGGTATTATGCCATAAAGGCGTATGGGAAGATCGTTCGCCGTTTGCAGATGCTGCTGCAGGAGGGTAACATGAACATAAACATTGGGAGTCATATCCGCGCCGGCCCTGAACGTATACTCAGTTGTGGTTTCGGCGCAGCCTATCCATTGCCTGCTGATTATCTCTCCGCCCTTTTCGACAACAATCAGAGCCGCCGCGGCCGTGTTGGAGGGAAAACTCACTGTGATGTTTTCTCCCGGCGCGTAGGAGGCTTTGTCCGTTGTCAGATTCAGCATAGCCGAAGACCCCTGGCCGCCTTCGCGGGAACGGCCCGCCCAGCCGGGCCAGTCGATGTAGGCGATTTTGGCGGCGGCGTGCCCTCCCCTGCGGTCACGGGCCATGATGAGGTAACGGCCCCAGTCAGGATACTTTACCTGGAACTGCCAGGAAGCCCTGCCGCCTGATGTGGTAACGCTCCCCCTCATAACAGGAGTGCGCGACATGGAAGAGGCAAATTCCGCGGCCTCATCTTTGCCCTTCTCCCACCACCAGCGCCAATTCAGCTTATAGACGGCGCACTCAAGTTCCACCCCGTCTTTGACGGGTTTACCCTCCGCGTCCAGCACGACTATATCGGCGGTATGCAGGGTATCGGTTAAAAGCATGTCCCGCGCGGCGTCGCCCCGGGGCAGCTTAATGCCTACATAGCGGCCGTAGGGGGAAAAATCCATGCTGACCTGTTCTGAAGAAAAAACGCCGGAGGTCTCGAAAACCCGCGTCAGAAAGCGCGCGCTGAGTTTTCCGGGAACGGCGTTACCCGCGTTAAGCCTCACGGGAAAGTTCGCCTTTGAGCCGCCGTCAAGATCTCCTTCAAAAAGAATGATTCTTTCCTGCGACACAGAGCGGGACGGATCGCGGAAGGTATAATCCGCGAAACCCGGAAAATCCGTGTCCCTGTCTACAAAAACAACAGACACATCCGCTTTCAGGTTGGGCGCGGGCGCTCCGTGAAGCCAGGCGGATTCAAGGGTCATATCTACCGGGGAGGCGTCCAGATATGTCTTGCCGGCTGCGGACAGATCTATCTTGAGCCTGTTGGGCATAATGGTTTCGATTTTCAGGTTTTTGCTGAAAAGGCTGCCTCCCACGCGCACGCGGGCCGTCCAGTCGCCGGTGGGGGCGTCGGCGCGGGTAGACGTAGAGATAGCGTAAAAACCGTCCGTGCCTTCTGTAAATGTTTTATTTTCAACAACGCGGCCACGGGGGTCTTCAAGCTCGAAACCGACGGGATGGTTCTCCGGCAGGGTTCCCTTTGTATCCCACATAAGAAAGGTCAGATAGATGGCATCCCCGGGCCGCCATACGCCGCGCTCCCCGTAAATAGTCCCCTTGATTCCGTCGACGGATTTGACGCCGGATACATCGAAGTGGCTTGAGGAAAGGGCCAGGCCGTCGTTCAGCCTGATAAAGGCTCTTCCCGCGCCGGATTTCGCGAAAATGAAGGCGGGTTTTTCCCGCGGTTTCAAAAAAGCCATGCCGTCGGCGCCGGTACGGGCAGTTTCAAGAACACGGCCCGGAAAACTCAAAAATTGCAGTTCCACGCCGGACGCGGGGGCGGCTGTTCTCAGATCGGAGGCGACAATGAGGTATTCTTCCGAAGCCGTCTTTTTTGCCATAAGCGCAAGGTCGGAAACAAGAACATTCCGGCCCACGGTGATATTGTGGTCGTGATAGTTCAGATAAAAGGCCGGATGATCGGGGTTTTTTCTGTGACGGTACCAGTCGTCATTCCATTTTTGGTTTTGAAAATAATCCCAGCCGCTGGATTCCTCCTCATAAGCGCCGGATTCACCGGATTCAATGGGAGAAAACGCGTCGCCGGGGAACTCCAGGCCGGAGAACCCGGATCCCGCGCCGGGAGCTTCGTAGTGAACATGACGCTTGCGGAAAGACACGCGCAGGCGGAACATGCTGCCCGGATATTTGCGGGAAAGCTCCGAAAGATCCAGGCCCCTGCGTACCCAGCGGTTTTTATCGGATCCGCTCCAGGGAAAATCCAGGGCCTGCGTCCAGGCGGGTTCCCCTACCCTGCTCAGTTCCCTTTCCCCCGCAAGGCCGTTGACCTGCAAAAACTGTACCATGTTGTCGCCGTATATCTGAAAAGCCTCCACGATAAGACCGGAAATGTTCAGGGTTTCTATCACCATAGCGGAACCCTGGCTCGACGGCAGAATGACGCCGGAACCGGCAAAACGCAGGGCCGGCAGGTCCCAATTCGCGGACGCCGCGTACTGCACAGGATGGACGAGTTTCTTTCCTTCGGCGTCGGCAAGATCCTGTATAGCTAAAACCGCTCCCGGAGGAACATCGTCGCTGCCGAAAATCCGCGCGACGTTGCCCTCAACCGAATAGCGGATATTTGTATCGCCGGACAGGGAGACAAAACCCCGCAGATCCTGGTTCGCCCCCAGCGGAGAAGAAAAAGTAATTTCAAAAATGTTTTTTTCCGGCTGCCGTATAGAAAGAACCTCGAAGGCATTGCCTTCGGGTATACGGAAAACTTCACTCCCTTTTTCCTTCGCGCCCAGAGGTCCGCCGTCCCAGCGCACCGCGACTTCACGGGGGCTCTTTCCCCGTGAGAAAGGCGCAAAGGCAAAACGAAAAACGCCGGAGGCCTCCTCCTCCCGGCTCCACCGCGGCTCGCCCAGCTCGTCGGAACGCAGCACTTTCGCGAGCCGGGAAAGCTCCAGACCCTTTTCAACAGCGGCGGTTCCCGATACAAGGACCTCTCCCCTGCCGTCGATTTTGAGCGGGTCAAAACGGATTTCCAGCGGAGGGGGAAGCGTCGTAAACTCAAAAGAAAATCCCGAACCGGCGGCACTGCCTGCGGCGCTCAGAAGGGATGGGTCTACCGTCGCGGTGTATCGCCTCTCAGGTTCAAGAGGCGCTTCCGGCGTAAAAACCAGAGTCCACTCGTTTTCCCATGCGAGGGAACCTTTCGCGTAGGGCTTAAGCTGAAAAGCCCGCGCCGGGATGGCGGCGCTTGTATCGTAACTGCCGGTAAAAACAACCTTGAGGGCTTCCCCGCGGGGAACAATGCCTCCGGTAAAAGCGGCAACCACTTTGGGGTCGGGCCCCGGAAGGCCCTCATGCGAGCAGGAAACAAGCCCCGCCGCCATAAAAACCACGGCGGCTGCGGCGCGCACAAAAAGATTCACACCACGCTTTGACATTTTTCTCATCCTTAAACTTGCCGTTATCTCATTTTGGTAAAAACTTTACATCTATAGAGGAGAAATCGTGCTGAACCTTCAGTTCGTCAAGTATTTGTGAAATCTGCCCCTGATGATGAACCGTATGCATCACAAGCTGGTTAAACAAAAAGAACACCGGTACAGAAGAAGGCTTTCCGTTGTACCAGGGGACCTTGGCCTTCAGGGTATACTCACTCTCATCCAGAGCCCTGATAAATTTGAGGGTAGCGGCGTCCACTTTGGCGAAACTTTCCGCGAGTATCTTCCATTCCGCATCGTCCACTTTCTTCTCGGGAATTGTGACCTTAACCGCTTTCAGGGCCTTTACAGCCTTTGAGTCCGGGCTCAAAGCCGAAGCGAAAAGGCCCTGAAAGTAAACCGCCGCGCTCAGAATATGCCGGGCAAGACCTGAGAGACTCTTGTAATAGCTGCCGCGGTCCCTTTCGCGTTCGGCTTCATTCAGCTTGCTGAGAAGCTCCACAATCACGGCGTTCGTTTTTTCCATGTATTGCGCGTACATCACCATAAGTTTTTTCATGATTGCCTCCTTATATTGCAACGGGTGTAAGTATAGCAAATTGAAAAAGAAAATACTATTGCGCGGTGCGGACGCGGGTGCACCAATTTTTTCCGTGCGCCTTTTTTGCGAAGCAAAAAACCGGGCTTTCCGCTTCAATCTTTTGGCTATGCCAAAAGGATTTACGCTGCAATCCCTGGCGCGGCCCAAGGG
>JAISQU010000004.1 GCA_031274005.1 Spirochaetales bacterium | reverse complement strand
CGATACAAAAAAATTCCCTTTCGCGGCTGTCATTTTTGATTTGGACGGAACGCTTATTGACAGCGAAAAAAATTATGTTAAATCCGACGGGCAGATTCTGAGGAAATTCGGTATTGAGTATACGCCCGCGCTCCGTAAAAGGCTTATCGGCAGGGGCATCGATATTTTTGTCAGCATCCTTCGTGATGAATACGGGGTGCGCGAAACGCCGGAGGCTCTTCTCGCCATGAAGGACGAGTATTACCTTGCCATAGCGCGGACGAATACCAAGGTTTTTCCCGAGATGCGGAAACTTCTGGATATACTGAAAGCCCGCGGCGTACCTATGGCGGTGGCTTCCGGTTCTTCGCAGCCGGTTGTGGACGAGCTTCTGGGGATATGCGGATTAGGCGGCTATTTCAAAGTGGCGCTGTCGTCCGTGGGGCTGTATCCGGGTAAGCCCGAACCCGATATTTTTTTGGGAACAGCCGAACGGCTTCACGCGCCCGCGGCGGAGTGCCTTGTACTGGAAGATTCGCCCAGCGGCGTTGCGGCGGGTGTTGCCGCGGGTATGAAGGTTATAGCCATTCCCACGCTGACGCAGCCGCCGCTTGATCCCATTATGGAAAAGGCAACGCTCTTGTTTCCCGACGGCATGGATAGCTTTACCGCGGAGGAAGTTCTGAAAAGACTGGCAGCGGACTAAACGGCAGATTCCGGCGCGGGGCGGCGGAATGACGGAAGACTGAATGGTTCCGATAGAAAAAAGTTCCGAATATGGTGTATCCTGGTTTCATGAACAGTATCAAAAAACTCGTTTTTATCGCGGGAGTTTTCCTCGCGGGAATTCTTCTGCTTGCGCCCCCGGCGCTTTGTGCGCGCGGCGTACGGGAGGCGGATTTGTCCGCGGGAGCGGCCGTACCCCGCGACCCCAAACTTATTACCGGAAAACTTGATAACGGGATTCACTACTACATACGGCGGAATGTGCGGCCGGAAAACAGGGTGGAACTGCGGCTGGCGGTGAACGCGGGCTCCGTGCTGGAAGACAACGACCAGCAGGGGCTGGCTCATCTTGTGGAGCACATGGCTTTTCAGGGAACCCGCAATTTCGAGCGCAACAGAATGATAAACTGGCTTGAGTCTATAGGAATGCGCTTTGGGCCGGATACGAACGCGTATACGTCTTTTGACGAGACCGTGTACCAGCTTACGGTTCCCGCGGATGATCCGGCTGTTATGAATACGGCCCTGAGCATCCTGGAAGACTGGATGACGGGCCTGACTATGGACGGCGCAGCCATGAAAAAGGAGAGGGGCGTTGTCCTTGAGGAGTGGAGGCTGGGGCGCGATGTATACAGCCGTGTCAGGGACACGCAAATTCCTGTTTTGCTGTACGGCTCCCGCTATGCCGAAAGACTCCCCATAGGAAAACCGGAAATTATTACGGATTCTCCCGATGAGGCTGTGCGGCGTTTTTACTCGGATTGGTACCGGCCTGATTTGTCGGCCATTGTGGCTGTGGGCGACTTTAACCCCGACGAAATGGAGCGCCTTATCAGGGAGCGTTTTTCCCGTCTTGCCGGTCCTTCTTCGCCCAGGGCGCGGGAAAAATATCCCGTGCCGGATCACGGACAGACTCTGGTGTCGCGCATCAGCGATCCGGAACTGGGCCAGACTACCGTGAGCATGTACGCAAAACGCGAGGTGAAGATTCCCCAAACCCTGAAAGAATACCGGCTGATGTTTGCCGAGGATCTGTTTTTTTTCATTATGAATGAGCGGCTTGAGGAAATAGCGCAGCGGCCCGGCGCTCCTTTTCTGGAGGCGGGAACAGGGCAGGCCGGTTTTGTGCGGCCTGTACGTTCATTTTACGCAGCGGCGACTGTAGAAGAGGACGGCGCGGCGCGGGGGCTGGCCGCTCTTGTGCGCGAAATTAAGCGGGCGAAGATTCACGGTTTTTCCGAAAAGGAGCTGCAGCGGGCAAAGGCCGATTATCTTCGCGGCGCCGAACAGACCTGGCGCGAGGCGGAAAACCTGCAATCCGCTTCTTTTGTTTCCCTGTACGTGCGTAATTATCTGGGCGGGCGTCCCATGCCGGGGCCGGAATACTCGTACGCCCTTGCTTCCCGCTATTTGCCGGGCCTCACGGAGGAAGAGATACTGGCCGCCGCGGATGTTTTTTTTGAGGAAAAAAACCGCGTTGTTCTGCTGAGCGGACCGGTTTCTGCGGATCTTTTGACGGATGCGGAGGTTCAGGATGTTCTGCGCGCCGCCGAAGAAGAAGAGGTTCCGGCATACGAGGAAGAGGCCGCGCCGGAGGCCCTGCTTGAAAAAATTCCTTCGCCGGGAACAGCCGCGCGAGAGGACTCCGCGCAGGCCCGGGCGGCGGGCCTGACGGAATGGAAGCTGGGGAACGGGGTCCGGGTTGTTCTGAAAAAAACGAACTTTAAAAACGACGAGCTTCTTATGGCGGCCTTTAGTCCCGGGGGAACATCCCTGGCCGCGGACGAGGATTTTCTTAACGCTGATTTCGCGGAAAACATCGCGCAGCAGTCCGGAGCGGGGCCGTTTTCTCTTGTTCAGCTTCAAAGATTTCTCAGCGGCAGACAGCTCAGCGTTACGCCGCGCATCTTCGGGCAGACGGAGGGCATGCAGGGTTCTTCTTCCGTGCGGGACGCGGAGGTGTTTTTTCAGCTTATTCACGCGTACTTCACCTCTGCGCGGCTTGACGAGCCGGCCGTAGAGGCGTACTTCCGCCAGGTAAAAAGCGGTCTGCGCGACAGCCTGAAACAGCCCGATACAATTTTCTTCAATAAAGTACGGGAAGTTCTTACCCGCAATCATCCGCGTAACAGACCCGTACTGCCGGAAATGATTGACACAATTGACAGGCGCAGGGCTTTTGAGTTTTACAAAGACCGCTTTGCCGACGCCTCGGATTTTACCTTTATCTTCACGGGCAGCATAGACGCGGACGAACTGGAACCCTATTTGAAAACCTATCTGGCGAGCCTGCCGGCCGCGGGCCGTAAGGAAAGCTGGCGGGATACGGGCCTGCGTCTTTTCCGCGGCAAAACCGAAGAAACCGTACGAGCGGGCCTGGAAGAAAAAAGCATCGCGGCGCTGCTTTTTACCGGAGATCTTGCATGGTCACGGGAAGAAGCCTTCGGCCTGAAAGTGCTGGAAGATTATCTTGATCTGCGGCTGCGGGAAATTCTGCGGGAGGACAAGGGCGGCACATACGGGGTTTCGGTTCAGGCGGACGCTTACAGGTACCCCGCGGGCGAATACTCCATAGGCATCTACTTCGGCGCGGCGCCGGACAATGCCGGCGAACTTGCGCGCGCGACTGTACAAGCCATTGCCGAAATGAAGGATACCCTGCCCGCCGAGGCGGACGCGGCAAAGATCAGGGAGCAGATGCTGCGCGAACATGAGCGCAGGCTGAAAGAAAACCCGTACTGGCTGGACAGGCTGCGTTTTGATTTGTTCCATGGCCTTCCCGCGGACATAGAACAGTGGCGGCCCCGGCAGATAAAGGCGGTTACGCCCCGGTTTATACAGGCTCTTATAAAGACTTACTGCAATGAGGAAAACCTTGCCCGTATAACGCTGCTGCCCTCGGATAAGGAATGAAAAAACCGCTGTTCGGGACTCAGGGCGCATTTGCGGCGTAAACGCCGCAATGACAAACCCTCATTTTTTCTTTTGCGGTTTTGCATCCGGCCGGCCGTGGACACGGGCCTGGACGCCCGTGGCAAGGCCGTACAGGTTGATGAAGCCTGTGGCGTCCTTATGGTCGTAGCTGCTTGCCCCAAAGGACGCGAGGTCTTCACTGTACAGGGAATATTTCGATCTGCGGCCCGCAGGGATGATGTTACCCTTGTACAGGGCCAGGCGTACCTCGCCGGACGCATACGCGCAGGCGCGTTTCATGTACTCGTCCATAGCTTCCCGCGCCAGGGTAAACCATTTTCCCGCGTAGACGATTTGCGCGTATTTGCGGGCCAGGAAGTTTTTCAGTTCAAGGGTTTCGGAGTCTATCGTTATCATTTCAAGTTCCCGCAGGGCCGCCAGGAGTATTGTGCCCGCGGGGGTTTCGTACACGCCGCGGCTTTTCATGCCGACGACGCGGGTTTCCACAATGTCGGCGCGGCCTATGCCGTTTTCCCCGCCCAGGCGGTTTAACTCTTCCACCATTTTGAAAGGCGAAAGTTTCTTTCCGTTCAGGCTGACAGGGAGGCCCTGCTGAAAGCCTATGATGATTTCGGTTTCCCTGTCCGGGGCCGCCTTGGGGCTTTTTGAAAGCTGGAACATGCTTTCCAGCGGCCTGTTCCAGGGGTCTTCCAGTTCGCCGCCTTCGTGGCTCATGTGCCAAATGTTCCAGTCGCGGGAGTAGATGTTTTTCTTTGATATATTTCCTATGGGGATATTGTGCGCCTCGGCGTACTCAATGGCCTGTTCCCGCGAGGTGATGTTCCATTCCCGCCAGGGAGCTATAACTTTCAGGCGCGGGCCCAGGGCCTTGTAGGTAAGTTCAAAGCGTACCTGATCGTTACCCTTGCCGGTGCAGCCGTGGGCGACGGCGTCGCAGCCTTCCCTGACGGCGATTTCCACCTGGTGTTTTGCCTGCAAGGGGCGCGCTATGGAAGTACCCAGAAGGTACTTCCCCTCGTATATGGCGCCCGCCCGGAGCATGGGCCACAGAAAATCCCTGGCGAACTCCTCCCTGGCGTCTATGATAAATATTTTGGAGGCCCCCGAAGCCCTGGCTTTTTTCTTTACCGCGTTCCAGTCTTCCTGCTGCCCTACATTGACGCACACGCCGATGACCTCCGCGCCGGCGTAATTCTCCTTGAGCCAGGGAATTATGATTGATGTATCCAGCCCGCCGGAATACGCGAGCGCCACCTTTTTGATGTTTGCCTGTTTGCTTACTGCCATGTCTTTCTCCTTATACACTATACATGAGAGGTGTCCGGAAACCCGGCCGGATTTCTCTCGCGTTTCACTATTCACTAGTGCGGCGCGGAAAAGCTTTCCCTGATTGCCGCGGCGAGAATCGCGCAGCCCGCCTGAATTTCTTTTGACGTAATAATGAGGGGAGGCGCGATGCGGACGATGTTTTTACCGGACCTCAAAACCAGAAGTCCCTTTTCGCGGGCCCTGGTTAAAATTGTTTTCATAACATCCGCTGTTTTATCTTCCGGCGCGATAATCTCAAGACCGCGCAGAAGCCCCTTTCCCCGGACTTCGCCCGTCCGGCAGGCGCCCGCGGCGTGGGTTTGAGCAATCTTTGCCAGTTCCTCGGCAAGCACTTCGCCTTTTTCCCGCACCCAGGCAAGGAAGCCGGGCTTGCTGACTATGTCCCACACGCGGCCGGCAACGGCGGTTGTTACAGGTCCGCCTCCGAAGGTCGTACCGTGATCGCCTGTTTTTAGAATGGCGTTGATTTTTTCCGGTATCAGCGCCGCCGAAAGGGGCAGACCGCCGGCAAGGGGTTTGGCCAGGGTAATAACGTCCGGCTTGAGGCCCGCGGCCTCACTGGCGAAAAGCGTTCCCGTTCGTCCCAGGCCGGTCTGCACCTCATCCGCGATAAGTATAATATCATGCAGGGCGCAGAGCCTGTTCAGCGCGGCGGCAAACTCCGCGCTCATAGCCATAAGGCCGCCCTCGCCCTGAACGACTTCCACGATAAGGCCGGCGAATGTTCTGTCCAGAGTTCTTTCCAGAGCTTCCGCGTCATTGAAGGCGGAGGTCTGTATTCCGCCCAGAAGGGGCGCATAGGGTTCCTGATAGGCGGCAGAGGGCGTAACCGAAAGAGCTCCCATGGTGCGGCCGTGAAAGGCGTGTTCAAAGCTGAGCAGTTTAAAATTGCCCTCGCCTTTTACCCTCTTCGCGTAGAGCCGCGCGTATTTGAGGGCCGCCTCGTTTGCCTCCGCGCCGGAGTTCCCGAAGTGAACGGCGGCGAAACCTTGTCCCAACCCCGCGCCCGAACCGGCAAGCCTTGCCGCCAGTTCCAGCGCGGGCGCCGTAGCGTAGAGATTCGAGGTGTGCACGATTTTACGCATCTGAGTATAGGCTATTTTGGCCAGGTCTTTTCTGCCGTGACCCAGGGCGTTAACCGCGATTCCCGAACCGAAATCAATGTATTTTTTCCCGTTCGCGTCGTACAGGTAAACGCCCTTTCCCTCCCGCAAAACCAGAAAGTCCGACCCATACTGCCTGGGCATGGCGCAGGCGTGAACCATTGCTTCCTTGTCTATTTCAAACATGTCGTTCTCCTTTCCATTCCAGTGTCGTACCCGATGCGCATGATAAAAGCCGGGGCAAATCGCCCTTTTGCGTAAACTCGCCGATAACGACCGCGCCCACGCCGCTTTTCAGGGCTTCAAGAGAGCTGCGTACTTTGGGAATCATGCCGCCCGTGATGAGGCCGGCGTTTATTTCCTTCTCGGCGCCCGCGGCATCCAGGCGCGCTATGACCTGGCCGTCTTTTAGAATGCCGGGAATGTCGGACAGATACACAAGAGACCGGGCCCCCGCCGCGCGGGCGATTTCGAGGGCAGCCTCGTCGGCGTTGATGTTCAGCGCCCCGCCTGATGAGTCCATAGAGGTAGAAGCGACGATCGGAACATATCCGGCCTCCGCCAATACAAACGCCGCTCTTGGGTCGACACTGGTAACCCGGCCCGTACGGCTCCCCGCCGCGGGGTCTATGGACAGGCCCGTAAAAAAACCGCCGTCAGACCCGGACAGACCCACGGCCTTAAGCCCAAGGGTCTGGAATACGCGCACCAGATACTTGTTCATCTTGCCCGCCAGAACCATGTCCACAATTTCCATCTCGGCGGGGCTTGTCTGGCGAATGCCGTCCCTGAATACAGGCTGGAGGCCGAAGATTTTTGTAACCCTGCTTACCTCCGCCCCGCCGCCGTGTACCAGAAAAAAACAGAATGTGTCTTTCAGGGCCGCCATATCCAGAACCAAATCCTTCAGGGCTGTTTCCACGGAAGCCGCCCTGCCTCCGATTTTTAACACCACAACCGGTTTTTCCATTCATTTTTCTCCCGGAGATTCAGGCGCAAATGTCTTTGCGCTGTTTTTATATTTCCCCATGCAGGGGGAGCCCTTCGGTTTCGTCGAAGCCGAAGCGGATATTCATGTTTTGCACAGCCTGGCCGGAAGCGCCTTTTACAAGATTGTCGATAACCGAAAGGAGGATGATTCTGTCCCCTTCGATGTGCCAGCCTATGTCGCAGCGGTTTGAGCCGCGCACATGCAGGGTTTCGGGAATGCGCTCCGCCGTAAGCTCTATGCAGGGTTTGTCCGCGTAGGCTTCGCTGTAGATAGCCCCTATTTCGCCGCCGGTTACGGGCCGCCTCAGTTCCGCGACTGTTGTTACCTGCATGCCCTGCTTCAGAGGAACAAGGTGGGGCGTAAAAAGAATATCAAGAGCGCTGCCGGGAATCGAGTCCAGGCCCTGTTTGATTTCGGGCTGGTGGCGGTGCTTTTTCCCCGGGCCGTAGGCGCAGGTATTTTCCGAACGTTCGCAGAAAAGGTATGTCTGTTTGATGCTGCGGCCCGCGCCGGAGACTCCGGACAGGGCGTTGGTTATCACCATCCCTGTCAGGAGGCCCGCCCGCGAAAGGGGCAAAAGCGGAAGCAGGGTTGCCGTGGGATAACAGCCGGGGTTCGCGATAAGGTCGGCTTTTTTAATTTCGGGGGCGGACCACTCGGCAAGACCATACACGGCTTTCTCAAGAAGATCGGGCCGCGGAGGTTTTTCTTTGTAGGTCTTCTCGAACAAAACAGGGTCTTTGATCCTGAAATCCGCCGACAGGTCTATAACAGGCATGTTCCCGAAAAAAGGCGCGCATACCGCCGCCGAGGCCAGGTGAGGCAGGGCGGCAAAGACAACATCCGGTTTTGCCGCGGCAATCTCCTCAGTGGTAAGCAGCCTGCTCCCGTTCTTTTCGGTTTTCGCGCGTATGGAGCGTGAAAGGCCGCGGTCAACGTCCATAAGCGGCGAACCCGCCTGCGAGGACGAACCCGGAAGGATCTCCCTTACTTCCCTGTGCCCGCATAGAAGCCGCAGAAGAATCATACCCGTGTATCCGGTTGTTCCCAGGATTGCCGCTTTCACCTTACTCCTCCAGATCGGGAATTTTTTCCCGCAATTTTTCGATAATGTCGGAGCCTGAAACCCTCTCCTTCAAAACTATAAGCACGGTGTCGTCCCCCGCTATGGTTCCCAGAATCTCTTCCATGCCCAGATTGTCCAGCGCAAGGGCGACGCTGTTCGCGTGGCCGGTCAGCGTTCGCACGACCCCAAGGTTGTGAGAAAACTCAATCGAAACATAGCCCCGCTGAAAATCCTGTACATAACTTTTTTCCGACTCGCGCCTGTCCTCCTCGCCGGGCAGGGTATAGTAGTAGCCGGTCTGCCCCTCCGAAACCTTGCCCACCTTGAGCAGTTTCAGGTCCCGCGACAAGGTTGCCTGGGTCACGGAGTAGCCTTCCGCGATAAGGAAGCCCAGAAGTTCTTCCTGGCTCGCCACGCGGTTGGTCTTTATGATACGCTTAATCGTCTTCAAACGGATTTGTCTTTCTTTCACATTCCTGCCTGCTTTCTGAATATTTATGTTAAATTTCCGAATATTAGTGAATAAACTTACAACTTTCTCAGGATTTATTCAAGAGCCGGGGCATAGGCGTCAGCGGTTTTACTTTTAACCACGAAAACCACGAAAAGAAAAACAACCACCAAGGGCACATCAGACCTATGGTCTGCGGACACGAAGGTTTTGGGTAGAACTCTTTCCTTCCTTTGTGTCTTAGTGGTTGAATTTTTTAAAAGTAAAATTGCTGCATAGGCCTGTCAAGCCTGATCCGGACAATGACCCTGTCTTTGAGACGCAAGAGGGTTTTGTTTTATTGAGTAATAGAGCCAGTTCCAAAATGAAACCATTTTTTTAAGCCCGCGGGGCGCAATGGGATTGAAGGGGCGCGAAGCGGCCGCGACAGCGGCGGAACCCCCGAAAAGCCCGGTTTTTTGCGGCGAA
>JAISQU010000317.1 GCA_031274005.1 Spirochaetales bacterium | reverse complement strand
TGCCGCCGCCGCAGGCAGGGACAAGCCCTGGCTTTTTGCCCACGACGGCGAGGAGCTTTCGCCGGAAGAAGAGGCCGGGTATGAAAAAATGCTTGCCCTGCGTCTTGACGGCCAGCCCGTTTCCTATATTCTTAAAAGCAAGGAGTTCTACGGCCTTGAGTTTTACGTTGACGGGCGGGTTCTTGTTCCCCGGCCGGATACGGAAACCCTTGTGGACACTGCCATGGAAATTCTTACGGCGCAGCCGGGCATAATCCGTATCCACGATGTATGTACAGGAACAGGCTGCGTTCCCCTGGCTATAGCGCGCTGCCGCGCGGCGGACGGGCTGGAAATTTCCGCCTCGGATATATCGCCCGCGGCTCTGGAGGTTTTCCGCATGAACTGCCGCGGCCTTCTTGGGCGGGAACTCCCCCACCGGCAAAGCGATCTTCTGGAAAGCGCCGGCGGGCCCTTCGATATGATTACCGCGAATCCTCCGTATATTACGCGGGAGGAATGCGCTCGTATGCTGGCCTCAGGCTGGCCCGAACCGGAGCTGGCTTTGAACGGGGGGGAGGACGGCCTGGATATTATCCGCAGGCTCGCGGCGCAGGCGCAGGAGGCTTTATCCCACGGCGGATGGCTGGTGATGGAAGCATCTCCGGAACAGGCCGATACTATAAAGGATATGCTTGAAAAGCGGCGCTGGCGGGATACAAGGATTGTCCGTGACCTCGCGGGACGCAAACGGGTTATAGCGGGCAGGAAAGTATGATGCTCAAAATGGTGGAGCGCATAGACCACTTCGCGGAAAAACTTGCAGGGTACACCGCCGAGGAAAAGAAAATTATTCTCGACGCGGCCCATTGGGCGGACGAACTGCACAAGGATCAGATGCGGGCATCCGGAGAGCCGTATTTTATTCATCCCCTTCAGGTCGCGGAAATTCTTGTTGACCTGAAAATGGACTATCAGTGTATAGTCGCGGCTCTTCTTCATGACGTACTGGAAGATACCGAGGCGAGCCGACAGGAACTGTCTTCGCGTTTCGGCAGGGATGTGGAAAACCTGGTCAACGGCGTTACGAAAATCGCCGGCATCAAGGCGAAGAGCAAGTCCATTCAGGAAGCCGAAACCATACGCAAAATGCTTTTCGCCATGAGTAAGGATATCCGGGTTATCCTTATCAAGCTGGCGGACAAGCTGCACAATATGCGTACCCTTGAGTTTCTTCCGGAGGAGCGCCGCCGCGCTTTCGCTCAGGAGTGTCTTGATATTTACGCGCCCCTGGCTTCGCGGCTGGGCATGGGCGGTATCAAGGATGAGCTTGAGGATCTGGCGCTTAAACATCTTCAGCGGCAGACCTATGAGCAGATCAAGACCTTTGTCGCCTCAAAACGCGGCGCGCGCGCGGAATATTTGCAAAAAATCGAGGAAAAAATCGTTACCGCTGCACGGGGCGAAGGGCTTGAGGTCAGCGTAAAAACGCGGGCAAAGCATTTTTATTCGATTTATACAAAGATGAGGCGGCGGGGAAAAACTCTGGATGAGATTTTCGACCTTCTGGGTATAAGGATAGTGTGCGAAGCCCAGAACGACTGCTATGTCATTCTGGGCATTGTACACCGGCTGTGGAAACCCATAGACGGCCGCTTTAAGGATTATATCGCCATGCCCAAGGCGAACAAATACCAGAGCCTGCATACTACCGTTATGGGCGACGGCGGCCGGCTTATAGAAATACAGATTCGTACCGACCTGATGCACCAGACGGCGGAACACGGAATCGCCGCCCACTGGCTCTACAAGAAGGGTACCTCCACCGAAAGAACCCGCAGGGAAGACCTCCCCGTAATCAACAGGCTGCGCAGCTGGAACGGCGTAAAAATCTCTTCGGGAGACTTTCTCAACGAAATCAAGGGCGAGCTTCTGAAGGATTCCATTTACGTTTTTACTCCCAGGGGAGACGCAATAGAACTTCCTTCGGGTTCGACGGCCATAGACTTTGCCTACCATATTCACAGCGACATAGGCAATCACCTGACGGCGGCGAAGGCCGACGGTATTATTATTCCCCTCAAGGCCGCGCTGAAAAATACCCAGGTTATCGAGATCGTTACTTCAAAGAACGCGCACCCTCATCTTACCTGGCTGCGGTATGTCAAAACAGCCCGCGCCCGCTCGCATATCCGAAGCTGGCTGAAAAAGAGCGACGAGAGCCTTATCATCGAAAGGAATATTGTCGCGCGGAAAAAGGCGGAGCTTCCCATACAAACCCGGCGGCAGCGGCAGAAGGATGAGGGCGAAGGCGGGGCTCTCCTGCGCGGGGAGGGAAATGTTGAGGTACGCATAGGCGAGGACAGGAATGTACTTATCAGCATGGCCAGGTGCTGCAACCCCGCGCCCGGCGACGAAATTATCGGTTATGTTTCGCGGGGCCGCGGAATTATCGTGCATAAAAAAAACTGCCCCAACGTAAAGGCTATTTCGGATATAAGCGACCGCACTATTCATGTGGAATGGGAGAACACCTCTCCGCGGGCTGTACGGCGTTTCCGGGTGGCGGCGCGGCGTACCTATGACCTTTTTTCCGAGATTGAGGGCGCGGTGAGAAAGTACAAAGGCCATCTTGTTTCGGGCCGCGTTGATGACGACGGGCCGGACAGACTTGTCGCCAATTTTACAATGGAGCTGGAATCGGGGGAAGATTTTCGCCGCGTGATAAAAAGCATTCAGGCGGTCCCCTCGGTTCTGAGAATAGACACCAGAAACGACGATAACCCCTCCGTCGGCGAGGAGGACTAAACTCAGGGTAAAACCGCAAAGACCGGGAGGCAGCGGTTTGCCGACCCCTCCGCGTTTTAAGTATTATTACAAAAAGGAGTAAACCTTGGGGGAGGTAAAAAATGGCTGTAGTAACACTGAAAGGGAATCCTGTTCATACCTTTGGCGAGCTTCCCGCGGCGGGGTCGCAGGCCCCTGATTTTGTTCTGGTCAAGGCGGATTTGTCCGATGCCCGCCTGGCGTCGTTTTCAGGAAAAAAGAAAATCCTGAACATCGTTCCCAGCCTTGATACAGGGGTTTGCGCCGCCTCGGCGAAAAGATTCAATAACGAGGTAAAGAGCCTTTCCGGCGTCGTTATTCTGACAATCAGTATGGATCTGCCCTTTGCCCAGAGCCGCTTCTGCGAGGCGAAGGGTATCGCAAATGTAGTCATGCTTTCCGATATGCGCAAGAAGGATTTTGGCAAAAAGTACGGCGTGGAACTGACCGACAGCCCTCTGGCCGGCCTTTTTACCCGCGCCGTTGTGGTTCTTGACGCCGCGGACACGGTTGTTTACACCCAGCTTGTACCGGAAATCACAACAGAGCCGGACTACGCGAAAGCGCTCGCGGCGGCGCAGTAGAAGAGTCTCCCGTGTTTCATATTGTTCTTCTTGAACCGGAAATTCCCCAGAACACGGGAAATATCTCCCGCACCTGCGCCGCTCTGGGCGCGCGCCTTCATCTTATCAAACCGCTGGGTTTCAGTCTGGACGACCGCTTTCTGAAAAGAGCCGGTCTTGACTACTGGCCCCTTGTGGACGTACGGGTTCATTACAATCTGGATGATTTCTATTTATCGCTGGGCAGCCCCGCCCCGGACCAAACGCGGGAGTCCCTTTTCTACCTTACCGCACGCGCTGAAAAAACCTACGCGGATGTGGAATTCCCCAAAGAAGTTTTTTTTGTTTTTGGCAGGGAATCCACCGGCCTTCCCGCCGGGCTTCTGGATGCAAACCCCGGACGCTGCATCCGTATACCCATGCGCAAAGGCATACGGTCCCTCAATCTATCAAACGCCGCGGCCATCATCGCCTACGAATACGCGCGCCGAAAAAACTTCCAGATGACATATTAGAGCCTGTTCAGTATTTGAGCCATAAAACCTCAAAAGGTTCGAGAGTAAGGGAAAAGCCGTGTCCGTTCTCCCATGTGGGGTAAACCGTGTCGCCGGTTACAAGTTCGGTAAAGTAGATGCCGGTTCGTTTGTACCGGTAATCATTTACCGGGTTACAGAGTTCCCCGTCCAGGCCGAGGTCTTTTGCCGCAAAGCAAAGGTCAGCCTCTTTGGGTAAAAGATTTGTCAGACACAGTACCCGGCCGGGCTGCCTCCCGTCCCGGCTTTCCCGCAGCAGGGCAAAACATTCCTTTCCCGTGGGCAGAACACGGGACGCCGCCAGGGGGTGAAAGGCCGTTTCGCCCATACGCGCGGCAAGAAGGTTTTCGTACGCGCAGAAAATCTCTTCCCGCAGGGAAGCGGGCGCGGACATCTGTTCACGGAAAACAGCGTAGTCAAGTTTTTCTCTGTTGATGCGCCGGTTTATTCCCGACTGCTGTACTCCCTCCTGCCAGTTCTGAGAACCGATAATGCTGTGAACATAAATACCCGGAACCCCCGGCATGGCAAGAAGTATGGCCTGCGAAGCAATAAACTTGCGCGCCCTCTGTGAATCGCTCAGGGTTTGTTCGGCGACGGCGCTGAAATAATTGATATTCAGTTCGTAGGCGATATTCCCGCCGGCCGCGGCCTTGTAGCTGACCCGGCCGCCCCGTTTTTCAACTTCGGCCACAACCGCCTCAAGCTCCTCATCGGGAAGAATGCCCTTTGCCGGAAGCACTCCTATTCCATCGTGCGAGGCGCAAAAATTAAAAAAAGTACAGCCCTCACCGGGGCTTTGAATGTCTTTTGCCCATTCCTGAAGATAGCGCGAGTCGCCCCTGATAAAAGCGTGCAGAAGAAGGGGCGGCAGGGCGAACTGATACACCATGCGCGCCTCCTCGCCATCGCCGAAGTACGAAAGATTTTCCCTGTGGGGCACATTTGTTTCGGTGATAATGATAAGCCAGGGGCAAAGCTCATCGGTAATTGCCCGCAGCAGCTTCACCACAGCGTGGGTTTTGGGATGATGCAGGCAGGGCGTACCCGGTTCTTTCCACAGGTACGCTATGGCGTCAAGCCGGATAATCCGCGCGCCCTTTTCGGCATACATCAGGAATATGCGTATCATCCGCGCAAGCACATCGGGGTTGGCGTAATTAAGATCCACCTGATCGTCGCTGAAAGTTGTCCAGACCAGTTTGGGCCCCGATGCGGTTTTGAACTCCGTTAAAAGAGGATGAGTCCTCGGCCGGAAAACCCCTGAAACATCCGTGCCCGGCGCAACAGTAATAAAGTAATCCCTGTAGGGCTCCTCATCCCGCAAAAAAGCCTTGAACCAGGGACTCTCCTTTGAGCAGTGGTTCAGAACCAGATCGGCCATAAAGCTGTAACCCGCCGCAATCGCCTCCACATCCTTCCAGCTTCCCCATTCGGGGTTGACCTCTTCAAAATCTATAACCGAAAACCCATCGTCCGAAGAATAGGGCGAAAACGGCAATATATGCACCCCGCGCACCGTCCCCAAAAGGTATGAATCAAGAAAATCCTTCAAAACCTCAAGCGGCGGCCTGCCCTCCTCCCGAAACTGGTCGCCGTAGGTAATAAGCACAGCGTCGCCCTCATCCAGGGGAAAGCCCCCCGCATAATCAGGCGGCGGCCCAATCTTTTTTCGCGTTTCTTCCAGAACCGGCCCAATTTTCTCCAGCGCCTCCTGCGCGCGCTCTTCGTAAATAAAATTGAGCAGTTCGGCAATCCTGGGATTCATATGCGCCTCCATACATCGGGGATTCCCTGTTTCTTTTAAGTATAGTCTTCTGCGAAAAAATCGCAAGGCATTCGGGCGCGCGCCGGCTCCGCCGCCGCCGGGCTTTCCGCTGCAATATTTTTGGCCTCCTCCCGGCGGCCAAAAATGATTTCCGCTGCAATCCCTCGCGCGCCAAAGGGCTTTTTACGATTAGCGGTTTTTATTTGCGCTGGTTCCAATGAAGTATTCCTACACTACAGCCAAATTTTCAGAATAAGTATTTTTCCTGTATTCATATTGGCTGTATCCAAAATACATTTTATTAATAATGACTTCTATATCTTCTTCCAATAAATTACCAATTGTTTTTTCCGCAGTACCGGCATCCGATCTGACATTACCATTTGAGGAGACAACAAAATATGATCGCTTTAAATCGTCGGTTGACTGGAAGATAGTTTTTATCCTGTGATTATTTTCGATAATTATATTATTTTTCAATTTTGTAAATTCATTTTCCGATATAGAGAATAAATCCCTGTTTTGTTTAGCCATAAATCTAAAAGGTATAAACTGAAATAATTTCCAAACGTTTACGCTAAACTTATACAATATTGGCAGTATTTTTATAATATAATCAATATTGTCTTTAGCAACAAGAGTATTTACCTTTTTATCGATTTTTATTTGATCGTGTTCAATTTTGTCCAGCGTGTTTAAAACATTATCAAAATGATTTGTATTCCTGGTCATTTTATTCTGTATGTCCGTATCGGGACCATCAAGAGACATCGTCAAACAATTAATATGCTTTTCGATATTTTTGAAAAACCTACTGTCTATCTTTACCAGATTTGCGATCAAATTTGTATAGACATTTGCTTGTTTTGCACGCTTTATTAATTCCCACAGCCCATCATACAAAGTTGCCTCTCCACCGGTGAAGGTTATTTTTTTGATGCCATACTTTATGAATTTATTGAGTATAACAACATTATCCTCCAAGCGGCAGGTTTCTTGAAATTTGCCGGAATTTTTTAAGAAAATTTGCGGTATGCCGCGGAACTGCTTTGTCAGAAGGGTCATTTTCCCAGAAACCCAAATACAAGTTCGTGTACAGCCTCTTC
>JAISQU010000303.1 GCA_031274005.1 Spirochaetales bacterium | reverse complement strand
CGCACGCCGATATCGGCCTGGAAAATTTCAAACTTCTGCTTTTCCTTTACGGCAGCCCCGGCGCAGAGTTTCAAACACTCCTGCGCGGCCTCTTTGTTGCCCGCGTAATTAATGGCGAGGGAAAAACCCGCCTTTGCCAGTTCAAGCGCCGCGCCGCGTCCCAGGCCGCGGCTGGCCCCGGTTATCAGGGCGGATGGAATTTTATTCATCATCGTATTTTCCTTCATAAAGAAGAACCAGGTTGCACGAAGCCCGTGGGGCGCACGGGATAGCAGCGGAAATCCTTTTGGTCTGCCAAAAGATTGGAGCGGATAGCCCGGTTTTTGCGAAGCAAAAATGCGCCATTATATTTGGAATTCTATTCATCATCGTATTTTCCGGAAAAAGCCGAAACCATCCTCTTCATTGACCGGAAAGAGGAGTCCTACTATCAAATACACAGCAATGCCCACGCCCAGAAGCACGGGAAAACCGCTGGACACGGACAGAATCCTCGCCAGAGCGCTGCCCGCGACGGAAAGCCCGCCGTTCATACCCCAGGCCCAGGGCATAAGGTGGGGCTTGGATTCCTGCAAAGCGTCCAGCCCGTTCGGATACGGCATCCCCATAAAGAAGGCCACCGGAGCGATAACCAGGGCCGAAACAAATACCCGCACCCCAATGGACGAAGAATGGTAAGGCGAAAGAGCGCTGTCCAGCCCGAATATATAAAAGAAAAGCCCCGCGGCAATAAGCAGCGCCGCGCCGGGAATTATCCATCTGCGGTATTCCTTAAAGTAACTCGAAGTCAAATTGCCCAGCGCCGAAAAAATCAGCATAACGGTAATAACGATACTTGTGGAGTATGTCGGATTGGAAAGAAAAACCGACAGGCGCTGAATCAGATAAATTTCGATTAACATATACCCCAGCCCCAGGCCCGCGTAATAGAAAATGACCCCGACGGTTCCCCTGCGGTTCTGGGCAACTTCCTTCCAGCGGACAATCACCGGCAAAAGAATAACAACAAGCCCGAAAATGCAGGCCTGCACCAGCATGCCAAGAAGGAGGAGATAGCCCCACTCCTCGGACACATCCTCCATCTGGTCAAGATAGCTGGTCAGCCTGCCAAGCTTGAGAAAGCCCGAATAGTAAGGCCGCGAATCAGTCATCGGCCTGATGTCAAAAACATACTGGTCCTCTATGGTCTTCGCGTTACCCGCGAAAAACTCAGGGATAGAAGTGCGGTACATATCGGCGTTGGTAAAACTTTCCACATCGCCTTCGCTTTGCTTTCCGAAATGTTCCTGATACACGCCAAGAAGAATGCCGATATCCCGTTCGGGAAGATTCGAGCCGGACACATACAGAGGCTCGAAAGAGCGCGTCTTTACAAAATTATTCAAATCATACAAATCCCCTTCGGTAAAAGGGCTTTTTTTGACCAGGATCGTCGTTGTAGACATGAACAGGCCGAAGGAATAAAGGTTGCGCTCCGGCTGCGGCATCCCCGCTTCTTTCATGGCGAGAATGACGGTATTCAGCAGCTTGAGCACATTGCGGGGCGGGTTCAGGCGGTCCCATACCGTCAGCGAAAGAATGCCGTTCGGCTTCAGGCTTTCAAAGTATTCCTTAAAAGCCTCTACCGTATATTTGTAATCCTCATGCACGGGATATCCGCCGGAATCGGAAAGGCCGATGGAATCGACCAGGCTGATTTCAATAAGATCATAGGAATTTTTATGATCAATGCAGTAAGACCGGGGTTCGCCCTGAACCACATTGAGATTGGCCGAAGAGAAAAGGTCTCCGGTAAAACGGGTAAGATTCCTGTCATTGCGAAGCAGGTCAATCATTTCCGAAGACGGCTCCACAATATCGATGGAATTCGCGCCCTTGTAACGCGCGACCTGGGCGTTGATGCCTCCGCTCAAATTGATAAGAAGCACGTCGGGTTTGGACATAATCGTATAGGGCGCGGCCATCGGCAGATAATCCATATAGGCCTTCTCGTCTTCCCTCAGGGTTCCCATAATACCGATAGGACCGGAGCCGTCAATAAAAAGCCCCCAGTAAAGCTGGCTGGAAATATTCGGCACCTTCAGCGCCGCGTTATCCGAAAGCCCCGGGGCAAAATGAAAATACTGCGAAGCGTACACATGAAACTCGCCCCCCGGCCCGTAGGAATGGTGAACCAGTTTTGAGTCCGGATACTTGCGCACATAGCTGATTGCCTTGTAATCGGACACGCGGATATCCCCCCAGAAAAAAGCGAAGCACACCGAGCATACCGCCGAAACGACAAGGGGCAGAAGCTGCGCGGTTGAAAACTGAAAGCTGCAGGTCATATCATCCGAAATAACGCAGGTAAAAAGCGCCGCGATAATGGACAAACCCAGAATCGGCAGGATGAGGTATTGAGGCGGCAGGAAAAACATAAAAACAATAATAAAAAATCCGCCCACGCCGGAACCAATCATATTCCAGAAATACACCTTCTGAATCTGTTCGCGCAGCGAAATAAAAGCGACGCCGGTAAACGTGGCAATCACAAAAAACGGCACGCCATAAATAATATAGTACGAACCGAGAAACCAGAGCTGCCGCGAATCCGAAGCCAGAAAAACCGGATTAAACGGCACAAGCTGCGCGGTAATCACGGCCAGCGCCATAAGAAGCGGCAGACTGATAGCGCAGACAGACAGAATAATCTCAGACCAGCGCTCCACCCATTCCGAAAGAAACGTAAGAATAATCCCCGACAAGCCTATACCCAGAAGGGCCGTGGAAATAACCAGCGACCCGAAATTCGACCAGCCGCCTACGGAAAAAATCCGCATCACATACAATTCATACGATATTCCCGCAATGGAAATAAAGAAAAGAGCAATCAACTTGGAATTCTTGTTCATGTACACAAGCGTAGCAAATTTCGCGGGAATTCTCAAGGCCGCGCGGAGGAGGGAGGTGGCAGGGAGCAGTTAGAAGGGAGTAGTGAGTAGTGGAAGAAGGAAGAAGCGGGAAGAGTTTAAGAATTTGGGCGCCTTTTTTGATTCGCGCAGCGAATCAAAAAACCGGGCTTTGCGGGACTCCGCTATCGCTCCGGCCCCAGCCTGCGGCTGGGGCTGCTTCGCATCCCTCCAATCCCTGGCGCGGCCCAGGGGCTTTTGTTTATGAGGTTCGGGGTACCGCTTCTCCCGTTCTTCCCTCTCTTAACTTCTCCTTTCTACCTTCTATACTAGTACGCAGTCAGTAATGTAACTGTGAATGGTTCAGCCCGTCATTCCTGCGCACGCGATGCCCCAAAAACCGCACGCGTGAGCGTGTTATGTGTAACAGGCAACAGGGCAAGAGGCCCTACAAAAGCTACTGCCGTATACAAAGGTTACAGGCCGAATCTGTTCAGGGGGAAGACGCAGCAGTTGGGGTATACAGGGGCTTGCAAGCAAGACAGATCCCGGCGTGCGCCGGGATGACGGCGGGTTCGGGGTTATAGTAAAAACCTGTCCTTGAACATATACTCACATATACAATGTTGACTGTGTACTAGTGTTTAACCGCAATAAAATGAATACTTATTGATTTGTCGCAACGCGCTGATATAATGCCCTTAAAACAGAGAAGCGGGGGGCGGGAAGATGGCGAGAAAAGCGAAAGAAGCCGGAGCACGGAGGTGCGGCTTGTCAGAAGGGCGAAGATGTTGCCGGGATGTATTGCCGGAAAGCGAATTGTCGATATAGCGGCGGAACCTGGCGAACAGGAAGATGTCATCATAAAATGGCGCGACAGGTTTATAGCCAAAGGGGTCGCCGGGATACACGATGCGCCGCGTTCAGGAAAACCGGTCAGGTATGGGGATGATTGGAAAAAGAGCGTTCTGAAAAAGCTGAATGAGAAGCCGCCGGGCGCTCTGGCGCGTTGGGACGGTCCGGCTTTGGCCGCCGAACCGGGGACATCCGGGGATGCGGTACAGCGTTTTCTGAAGAAAGAAGGGATCCGGCTTGCGCGGATGCGGACATGGTGTATCAGCACGGACGCCGAATTCGGCGCGAAAGCGGCGGACATTGTGGGGCTGTATCTGAATCCGCCGGAGAACGCGGTGGTGCTTTCCGCAGATGAGAAACCGGGCATGCAGGCGTTGTCCGGGAGGA
>JAISQU010000294.1 GCA_031274005.1 Spirochaetales bacterium | reverse complement strand
TTATCAAGGAGTTTTTCAAGCCTGTTTTTTCTGAATAATTTGGCGAAGAGTCCTTTGGGCCGGTATCGCGCCCGCATCTCCCGGGCCCGTCTTTCCACCAGGACTTCCACATCGTCCAGATGCTTGTCATGGTTCCCCGTGGCAGGGCCGCCGTTACAACCCATGTGGCAGTTCAGGCAGTCCACCAGTTTGTAGACCGGGGCGTTGCCCTTTTTGATGGACTGGCCCAGATGAGCCAGGTAGTGGTAAATCCCCGGCGAACCTTCTATCTTCCGGGTCTTGCCGGTGATTTCGCTGTCATACCGTTCTACCGTCCGCATAAGACCTCCGGGGGAAGAAAAAAGCACCGCCCGTTCCGCCGGAGGATTATCATAGTCCGTCGCCGGATATTGGGTAATTTTCTCTTTCCGGTCGTCCAGATACTTTTGCAGGGATTTAAAAGCCACGTTATAATCCCCTATGCCGCAGGCGTCGAACTCCCTGCGTTTGGAATAACAGGGGGAGAGGGCGGCGATTTTATAATTCCTGTATTGGGGATAAAATCTTTTAATCGCCTTCATCATGTGCATCATGGGGCTGTCCGCCGGGGCCAGGTAGGGGATAAGCTCCGGCCGGTACATCTCGATAAAGGACACCAGGGTAGGACAGGGCTGGGCAATTACCGTGAGCGGCTTTTTCTTCTTCATATGGTCCAAATAGGATTTTACAGTCAGTTCCGCGCCAAAGCTAACATCAAAAACAGCCTTGACCCCCAGGGATTTTAAAAGGCCGTTTACTTCCAGATATTTACCGTCAAAACTGGCGGCCACCGCGGGGGCCACAATAGCGATGATCTTATCGCCTTTTTTCAGATCAGCCATAAAAGAATCAAAATTATCGATACCTATCCGCGCGCCGTGGGAACATGTGGCAATGCATTCGCCGCAGCCTATGCACAGGTCGCTGTGATGATCCACAACTTCGCCCGAACCGTCGTTGCACATTTTCGCAGGGCACACCATAATACAGCGATGACAGTTAACGCACTTTTCTCTTATTACCTCAATAACCGGTTGCAAAGATTTATTACCCATAAAAGACACCTCCCGCCTTGTATGATTTACTCAAATAGCGATTCTATATCCTCCGCATACATCTGCGCTACAACATTGCGCCGGATCTTCAGACTCATAGTAAGTTCCCTGCCTACTTCAAATTTTTTCGGCATCAGTTTGAAACGAAAAACCCTCTCGTGTACCTTGAACCCTTTTCGAGGGTTTATCAGCTTCTGAATCTCCTCATGAACCTGTTCCTGTATCGCCGGATTCTCCAGAAGTTCTTCCTTTTCGATGTAACCGAGATTCTTTTCCTTCGCGAAAGCCTCAATTTTTTCCATATCGGGAATAATCAGCGCGCCGAGGAACTTTTTATCCTGCCCCACAAGCATCGCCTGTTCGATGTAGTCTGACTGCACGAGGGTTTCCTCAATAGGTGTGGGCTCAACGTTTTCTCCGCCCAGAAGAACAATTGTCTCCTTGGCGCGGCCTACGATTTTGAACTCGCGCGCGTGGGTATACAGGACAAGGTCGCCCGTATTGAGCCAGCCGTCCTGCAGAACTTTTTCTGTCTCATCGGGCCGTTTGTGGTATCCCAGCATGACCTGGGGGCTTTTTACATAAAGAAGCCCCTTCGTGTTCGGCCCCACGGCGCTGCCCGTCTCATCTACAACGCGGAACTCTACCCCCTCAAGCAGGGGGCCAATAGTTCCAAAAACAGGAAAGCTCTTTTTGCGCACAGCCAGAATGGGGCCGGTTTCGGTAAGGCCATAGCCCTCAAGCAGCATGATTCCCACAGCCTGAAAAAACCTGTCAACCACGGGGGGCAGCGATCCGCCGCCGGAAACGCCCGCGACAAAATGTCCGCCCAGCTTGGCTCTGATGGTGCGGAAAACCAGAAGATCTCCCAACAGCTTAAAAGGGTACAGGAGGATAAGGGGAAGAATACTTACCATTTTGTCCACTTTTCCGCTGCGGGGATGAAACTGGGCAATCCGCCCCTGAAACATCGAACGGAACTGCGCGAACGCGGAACCCGCGCCGACAAAAAAGGTAAAAAGCGCCTTGCGTAAGCCGCCGTCCTGATTGATTTTCCGGTAAATCGCGCCGCGGATGCTCTCCCAGATGCGCGGCACGCTAGCCATCCAGTGGGGGTTTACCGCGGCAATATCCTCAAGCAGAACCTTCCCCACAGGTTTGGAATACGCGATGCTCGCGCCGCGGGAAAGAACATAGTATTCCACCGCGCGTTCAAAGGCGTGCCAGACAGGCAAAACGGACAAAAGAATATTATCGTGCCGCAGCTCAATATGGGCGTGAGCGGTTTCCGCCTGAAAAAGAAAAGACCTGTGGGGCAGCATAACCCCTTTGGGCTCGCCTGTTGTACCCGATGTATAAATTATCGTGGCAAGATCCGCCGCCAGCCCCTTGTCTATCTCCCTGTCCGTGAACCCCGGATCTTCGGCCGCGGCATCCCGGCCCAGGGCAAGAAGTTCATCATAAGAACTTATCGCTATGGCCGAATCATTTTTTATGTGAGCCGCGGACGCGGGCATATCGAACAGAATAATCCGCTTCAAAGCGGGCAGCGCGGACGCGCCGGACAAAATCTTCTCCGCCTGAGCCTTATTTTCCACAATGGCAAGCACGCAATCCGCGTGTCCCAGAATAAAGCAAATCTCCCCGGTCATGGAATCCGAACCACGGGGCGTATCCACAGCGCCCAGACAGAGCAGCGCTATATCGCACATCATCCATTCTTTGCGGTTGTCGCTTATAATACCCACATGATCGCCCCGTCCCACGCCCAGCCGGTGAAACCCCTGCGCGAGGGTTGTTACAGTATCCCACATCGCTCCCCAAGTCATTTTTTCAAACACAGCCTGCGCGTTCTTATAATGAAAAATAGGCCGGTCCGCGCCCTCTCGGCTTAGCTGCCGGTATATCTTGGGGAGGGTATCTTCCGGGTTCATGCTTCTCTCCTCGGATACTGTATAACTTTCTTTTGTACTCCGTACTCCGCATTGTACAACAGCAAATCGAAAAGAGCAAGGCGACTTCCCCCGCAGGCGACTTCCCCCGCATCGGCGGGGGAAGTCGCCCCGGAAATTGCGGTGAAAGTCACCAGTACCCTACAGACGACGCAACAAACCGCCTGAATGCAATGCGCGCTCCGCGCGCAGTTCCGCTTTATCTCCCGTCCGCACATTTCCGTGATTGCGTTCCCGCCTTACATGTACTGTTTTCTCCTATTCTCAGCTTTCGTGTCGCAATGCGGTTAGAATTCTTTTCTTATGATTTAGTGTAATGAAGATACTACTGTACCGTCTCGTTGACAAATGGCTTAATGAAGTCAAACCACGGACCTCACAGAGCACACAGAAAAACCGAGAAAACCCAAAGAATATGAGATATTTAGGACGATTTTGCTTCATTATCTACTCCTTTTCTTTGTCCGTGTCTGTCTGTGTCGTCCGTGGTTATTCCTACTTCTGTGTAAGACAGTACACTACAACCCCTGATACAAAAACCAGCTTGAGATAAGGCCGGCGCAGTCAAGAAGACCGGCCGCCTGGCTAATCGCCAGCAGAAGAAAGACCAGGCATACCGCGAGCATGCTCCGCGGGGGGAAGCCGCGCTTCCTGACAGCCCGCACAACAGGCGGCCCAAGCGCCGCAAGAAAAAACACCGCCGCGGGGATAAAACGCGCGGCGGCTTCGCCGCCTTCGGCCGGAGCCGCGAGAGCGTAACCGCTTTTCAGGAAAAAAGCGTTCAGCGCGGCGAGCTTTCCCCTCAGAATGAAAATCCCCATCAGAATAAGAAAAACGCCGCTCGCCGTCTTTATACGGGGAATCCACGCCGAAAGCCGCGCGCGGCGCGCCCGAAACCCGTCAAAAAATACCGCGGCGGCAAGAAAGGGCAGCCCCAGCCCCGCCGAGTAGGCGGACAGATACAGGGCCGCGCGCAGCGGCTCATTCCCGCCGGCAAGAAGAAGTATGCTCCCCAGAATGGGTCCCACGCAGGGACTCCAGCCCGCGCCGAAGGCCGCGCCCGCGAGAAAGACGCCCGCGAAACCCCGTCTGCGCCGGACAAAAGAAGCGCGCTTCTGGTAATTCAGAATCGAAAGAAAATTGAAAATGATGTTGAGTCCCAGAATTATAACAACAACTCCGGCCGCGATGTTTATAAAGCGGCTTATCCCGCCAAGAAGAATTCCCGCGCCGGAAAACAGAATACCCAGAACAACAAAAACGCAGGAAAAACCCGTAATAAAAAAGAGCGCGGCGGCGATAAGATGAAAACGAGCGGGGGGCGCGGGGGCTTCGGCGGCTTGGCCCCCCTTCTCCTTTTCGCCGGAAGACCGGGCCGTTAAGCAGCCGCCCAGAACACTCAAAAAAGAAGGAACGAGGGGCAAAACGCAGGGCGACAAAAATGAAAAAAGACCCGCCGCGAAGGCGGCGAATACCGAAATATCAGTCATTGCGCATAAGCAGAGTGAAGGCGCGCAGCATTTCCGCGGAATCCCACTCCCTGCCGCCGACCGCCGCAGCGATAATCCTGCCGTCCCTGTCGATAATGTAGGTAGTAGGAATGCCGCGAACCCCGTACATTGCCGCGGCCTCGCCTTTGAAATCCAGGGCCACAGGAAAACTCAGGCCGAACTCCTTCATAAAAGCCTCGACATCCTTTTTGTCTTCCTGAATATTGACGGTAAAAAAAGCGAGCCCGTCGTTTTTGAATTTCTGATACAGTTTTTCCATGGCCGGCATTTCGGCCCGGCAGGGCGGGCACCATGTCGCCCAGAAGTTCAAAAAGACAACCTTTCCCCGCAGACTGTCCAGACTTTGCGTTCCCCCGCTCAACAAAGGCAGGGTAAAATCGCTTAGGGGAGGCTTCTGCTTCAGCATTTGGACTCCCGCCGCTGAAAAGGCTCGGCTTATATCCTGCGGAAGCTCCTGACCGGCCGCCGGGGGAGGGGCCGCCAAAAGACCGGTACAGACCGGCAGAAGAACTGCGAGAAAAACGCCAAACCGTATACGCTTCATGTGGGAAACCTCCTTACAAGGGAAAAAACTGTTCATACACTGAAAAGTCAAAGCCGCTCACAAGCAGCGCGCAAAAATTGTACAGGCCGTGGGCTATCGCGGGAACATGCAAATCTCCCGTTTTGCGAAAAACTCCCGTAAAATATAATCCCAAAAGGCAGGCCACGGCAAACCCCATTCCGCCCTGATAAAAGTGACCCGCGGCGAAAAGAAGAACAGGCAGCAGCAGCGCGAGCGCGGAGGGCATACCCCGAAGAAAAAATTCCGCGGGCAAATAGGCGCGAAAGTAAAGCTCTTCCCTGTAGCCGGTTACAAGACAGGCAAGAAGGGTAAAAGGCAAAAGGCCGTAGTTTGTGTAGGACCAGCGAAAAGGCGGCCGCGAGGCGCTCCATTCCCCGGGAAAATATTTCAGGGCAAGATAAATAAGCGCCGCCGCCGCGATCACAAGCGGAAGAATCAATACCCAAAAAAGCAGCCCGCTCAGTACGCCGCGGAGCGTGAGGGGCCGGATGTTGTAATCCGCAAGTTTCCGGCCGCCTATATGCGTCAGAAGATAGAACATCATCCCCGCCTCGGCAAGCCCCGAAACTATGATGAGCGCCAGAAAATCAGGCCGGTTGAACTCAGTCCCTAGAACCTGCGGCGGGGCGATAATGCCGGGCAGACAAAAAAGCGCGAAAGTCAGGGCCAACTCTTTGCAGGAACTCAGTTTCTGATGAAAATCACCGAACATCATAATACCGCGAGTATATCATAATTAGTTAAAAGTTCGTAGAGAGCCAGGGCAGCAGGGGTGCACCAATTTTTTCCGTGCGCCTTTTTTGCTCGGCCCATAGCATTTGTATACGCCGGGGGCTTTTTAGGGCCTCTTGCCCTGTTGCTGGTATTCATAAACACGCTTTCGCGTGCG
>JAISQU010000278.1 GCA_031274005.1 Spirochaetales bacterium | reverse complement strand
CAGGAAACCGCACGGCGAAGCCGTGTGCCTGCAAAACAAAGCGACACGGCCCGGCGTATACACAAGCCCTGCCGCTATACCCCGGCAGCCTGCCTTTAGGCGGGCTGTACGCCGGCTTTTCGCTCCAATTCCTCGGTCTTGCTTCGCAAGTCCTGCGGGATTTCCGCTGCAATCCCTTGCGCCCCACGGTCTTTTTGTACTTCGTGCAAATAAATTGCTCATCGTGGGGGTAAGTGCTGTTGCTCTGCCGATGCCCTGCGCCGCGCTTGACATTCCTTTGTTAGCCCCGTATAACAATATAAGATATAACTAACTATCTCATTAAAACCCATGGAGGTGCTGTATGAATAATTTCTGGAAGTACGGGCTTGCCTTTCTCGGCGGGGCGGCCGCGGGAGCGCTGGTTTACAAGAACAGTAAACAACTCCGCAGTCTCTGTACCAGGGCTCTGGGCGACTTGATGGACATCAAGGATATGGCGCTGAGCGCCGCCGAAACGGTCAAAGAGTCCGCCGAAGATCTGCTCGCGGAAGCCGACGCCAGGCGGAAGGCCGGAAACGCGGAAGGCTGATCGTGCTTCAGGCGGCGCTTGTTCATTCACTGCCGGGGAGGGCAAGGTTTCGCAGCGCCCCTTCGCGGCTGCGGGCTTACCGGTATTCGGAAATCACGCGGCAAATCGCCGATGTTCCCGGGGTGAGGAGCGCTTCGGTTAATCCTGTAAGCGGCAGCATTCTGGTTTATTACGAACCTTCGCTTTTGAGTATCCGCACGCTCGCGTCAATTGTACAAAACATTACCCCGCCGCTGCAAAAAGACGGTACAACAAAGGAAATCCGGCGGACTCCCTATGCGTTTGCGGCCTCGCAGCTTTTCCGCTTTTTCTGTCCGCCCGCGCTGCGGCCGTTTTTGACGCTGTATAGCGCCCTCTGGTTTCTTTTAAAGGGATTAAAATCGCTTGCCAAATTAAAGATGGACGTTCCCCTGCTTGACGCCTCGGCAATCGCCTTAAGCCTTATTCAGCGTGACTACGCCTCCGCTTCCGTGCTGATGGCGCTTTTGAAAACAGGGGAGTATCTTGAAGAATGGGCAAAATACCGGTCCCGCGAAAATCTCGCGGAAAAAATTTCCCTCACCCTTGGCGCTGTCTGGGTAAGACGCGGCGGCGAAGATGTGCAGATACCCTCTTCTCAGCTTGAAAGCGCGGACCACGTCATTATCAGAACGGGGGCGATGATTCCGGTAGACGGCAGGGTCATCTCCGGCAGCGCGCGGGTCAACGAGGCTTCCATGACAGGAGAAGCCCTTGCCGTTCTGCGGGAGCGCGGGAGCAGTGTTCACGCGGGAACAGTTATAGAAGAGGGCGAAATTATTGTCGAGGCGCGAAAAAAGTGCGAGGACACGCGCTTTCAGAAAATACTCGCGCTGATCGCGCAGTCCGAAGCGGCCAAAGCCAATACGGAGCTGAACGCGAACGGACTCGCCGACAGGCTTGTGCCCTTCAGTTTTTTCATGGCGGGAGCTACCGCGCTTTTTGGCGGAGGGCTTGAAAAGGCGCGGTCGGTTCTTTCCGTTGATTATTCGTGCCCCATAAAACTATCCACGCCTCTTGTATTCCTTTCGGCCATGCGCGAAGGACTGAATAACGGCGTGTTTTTTAAAGGCGGCGCTTCCATGGAGACCCTCGCGGCCGCCACCGTCATAGTATTCGATAAAACCGGAACCCTCACTAAAGCCGCGCCGGCGCTGGACAGAATTATCACCTACAATAATTTCAAAGAAGAAACGGTTCTGAAAATCGCCGCCTGTATGGAGGAGCACTTTCCCCATCCTGTTGCAAAATCAATAGTACGCTGCGCCGGGGAGCGGGGAATTGAACACCGCGAGGAACACACCAGCGTAAAATACATCGCGGCGCACGGCATAGTAACAGACTACAAAGGAAAATACACAATAATAGGTTCGCGGCATTTTATAAAAGAAGATGAAAAAATTGATATTTCCCTCGCGGAAAAAGACGAAGCCATAATCAGCGGCGAGGGCAAGTCGCTTCTCTACCTTGCCGTCGAGGGCGCTCTTGCCGCTGTTTTTGTCATTGACGACCCGCCTCGTGAAGAGGCGGCGGAAGTGATCGCGATGCTGCGCGCATCGGGCATTGAGCGCGTGTATCTTCTTTCCGGCGACAACAATCGCAGCACAGCGCGAATCGCGAAAAAACTGGGCATAGATTCTTTCAGGGGAGAACTGCTGCCCGACGAAAAAACAGCGATAATACAATCCTTACGGGCAAAAGGCCGCGTTGCAGCCATGGTGGGCGACGGAATAAACGATTCGCCCGCGATGTCCGCCGCAAATGTCGGTATAGCGATGAGGGAAGGCGCGGACTTGAGCCGCGAGGTAGCCGATATTACCCTTAAATCTCCTACCCTGTACCCCCTGGTCATAGCCCGCCTTACCGCGCAGCAGGCAATAAAAAAGATTCACCGGAACATCGGTCTTGCCGTGGGCATAAACAGCGCCCTGATGCTGGCGGGAATATTCGGAAACTCCACAGGCAGCTCATCAATGATACTGCATAATTTAACGACCCTTATGCTCAGCCTGAACAGCATGCGGCCGCTCCTGAGCGAAAAGAAAAAGACCCGGAAAAAACGCGCGCCCCGGATGTAATGATTTTTTTGAGCGCATTTTTTGCGGCGAAACCGCAAAAAACCGGGCTTTTCGGGGGTTCCGCCGCTGGCGCGGCCGCTTCGCGCCCCTTCAATCCCTTGCGCCCCACGGGCTTTTGCGCTTTGCGCAACTCAATTTCTTATAGTGGGGTTAAGTGCTGTTGCCCTGCCGGCTATCCGCTCCAATCTTTTGGCAGACCAAAAGGATTTTCGGCCTGTAGCCTTTATATTACGCTAAGAGTTTTTTAGGGCCTCGTTCTGGCGCAGCCACGGAATAGAAAAATGTTGCATTTTTCTATTCCGCTTTGACTGACGCCTTGTTATCACAAACACGCTCACGCGTGCGGTTGCCGGGGCATGCTCCTATTATCCCTTGCGCCCCACGGGCTTACGGCGGCGCAGCCACGGAAATGTGCGGATGGGGCATAACCGGCAGGGCAATTGCTCCGCAATTGCCGTTATATTCAGAAGCATATGTTTTTTAGCCTGAAGCGTCCTGGCGGCATTCACCGCAATTTCCGGCATGACATTTTCCCCGCGGCAGCGCGGGGAAAATGTCATTGACAGCCCGCGTGCAGTGCATATAATTATTACTAAGTGAGCCGGTTCCAAAATGAAAACCCTAATCATTCGTGCGCATTTTTTGCGGCGAAACCGCAAAAAACCGGGCTTTTCGGGGGTTCCGCCGC
>JAISQU010000266.1 GCA_031274005.1 Spirochaetales bacterium | reverse complement strand
CACCAAATATTAACGGAAACAGCGTGCTTTTTGCTATATTCTTACAAAATCCTTTTCATACATGTTATTGAAGAGCCTCTTTTAAGCGGTATTTCCTTTATCCCTGCTATGATCGGTGTGTTCGGAATTCCGCAAATTCTTAACACGCTGAAAAATAAAGACGCCACATTTAATGTAGCATTACCATCCGCAAAAAAAACCGAAACTGCCAAATCTAATTCTCTTCCCACGATTTTGCGGAAGAATATTCTGAATATTATCCGGTCAGGACTTATTGGAGTGGGGATAGGTTCAATCCCCGGAGCCGGAGAGGATATTGCCTCCTGGCTTTCGTATGATAGGGCAAAAAAAGGAAGTAAACATCCTGAAGAATTCGGGAAGGGATCCTATGAAGGGATAATCGCTTCAGAAACAGGAAATAATGCGTGTATCGGAGGCTCAATCATCCCCCTCTTGTCTCTTGGTGTTCCCGGAAGCCCTCCGGCCGCGGTTCTTCTGGGAGCCCTGTATCTTCATGGAGTCAGGCCGGGGCCCATGCTTGCTTTTGAGAATCCCACATTTTCTTACACAATGACGGCTATCCTGCTGTATTGCGCTGTAGCTTTGCTTCTGTGTGGTTTTTTTCTTTCAGGGATTATGGCTAAAGTGCTTAAAGTGAAACCCGCAATCCTCATGCCCATTGTAGGGGCTCTCTCCATAATAGGTTCGTATGCCATCGGGATTAATATCTTTGATGTGAAAATAATGGTCATCTGCGGCATTATCGGGTATTTCCTCACGGAGATGGGTTACCCCCCGGCGCCGCTCATCCTTGGTACAATCCTTGGCCCAATGGCGGATGCGAATTTCCGCAGAGCTCTTCTGACATCTGAAGGCACGATTACGCCATTTCTTACACGCCCGGTTTCAATCGTATTTGTTATTCTGATCGCGTGGTCAATACTTTCAATGCTTCCGATATACAGAAATCTTTTATCATGCCTGAGCAAAAAGACAAAGAAGGGTTAAACATGAAAATAGTCGATACGCATGCGCATATAGGAACATCAAGAAATACCGGGGTTACAATAACGGAAGATGCGCTTATCAACGCGATGAGAAAAAATTCCGTGTCTGCCGCTCTTGTTATGCCCCAGCCTGTAGGGTATGAAGAATCCTGCCTGGTACATAAAAAGATTTATGAACTGTCGAAGAAATTCCCGAAAATGATTTACGGGATTTCGTGTGTTGACCCATGGGTGGAGGAAGACAGTTTTATGGGGGAGACTATCCGTTGCATTGAGGAATACGGATTCAAGGCGCTCAAAATAAATTGCCATGGACATAATATTTCACCCTTATCCGTGCTTTGTGAAAAGATATATAAAACCGCATTTAAATACAGGCTGCCTATAGTGGTCCACACAGGCTTGGGAACGCCCGTGTCGCTGCCGTCATTAGTCATGAAACCTGCAACGGATTATCCTGAAGTCATTTTTATTCTTGCTCACGCCGGGTTTGCCTTGTATTGTGATGAAGCAATTGTAGCTGCGTCACTTTGTAAAAATATCATTCTGGAACCTTCCTGGTGTCAGACCTTTATGGTTTCCCGAATGATAAAGACCATTGGGATAGATCGCGTTATTATGGGGTCAGATCATTTGACGAACCTGCCCATGGAAATTCTGAAATACCATTGCATTGATCTAACCGATGAGGACCGGAAAGCTGTATTTGATACCAACCCGGGAAGAATATTTCAGCTTGATGCATGAGGTCGAGTTGAATAAAGATTTGAATAGTTGCTGGCAATTTTCCGTTTAAGTCTTCCAAAATCTTTTTCGTTTTTATCTTTGAGTACTTTCAAATATAGCTTATGAGTGGTAATGGTATTTGCTCTGCTGATTTTTCGGTCAATATTTTCCATTTTGCTGCGAAAAAGTTCATACACTGTCTTTCCGATTTCAATAATGAAAGAATTGTGTGTCATATCCAAAACCAGATAATGAAACTGAAGGTCCATTTCGACCCATGCTCTTGTATCAAGATTTAGCGAGGTTTCAAGTTGATTACAGGAGTTGACAAGTTTCTCATATTCCTGCGCCGTGCAATGTTTCCATACCAGTTCAATTATCATGTGTTCAAAATACTGGCGGAATTCAATAAGCGCTTTTATATTGCCGCTTTGAAGAATCATGCTCATGATTAAGGGATTCAGGTTCATATTGAGGGTCGTTCCCCGCAGGAACATTCCATCGCCGCGTTTTATTTCGATGATGCCTATGGCTTCAAGAATTTTAATGGCCTCGCGGATGGGGGTCCGGCTTAGGCCAAGCTGTTCCATGAGTTCGGCTTCGGTTGGAATTTTATCTCCCAGCTTGAGTTCTCCCGAGATTATTTTGTCCTTAAATATGGAGATAATTTCCATATATTTCTTTTTCTGGCCTATTTTTGAGTCAAAGAGCTTTTTCTTTACGGGCGTTTTCATAATTTAACAGCATATACAATAAAGTAAAAATAGGCAATTCTTTGTCCGCGGCCTCTCCCCCGGTGCGGCCGGGAGGCTAAGGGCGCAAAAAAGCCGCTTCCCCTTGGGGAAGCGGCTTTTTGTTGAAAACACCCAAAAACTGTAGGCTTAGTATTTGTAGCCTACACCGATGCCGATTTCGAGGACATCTTTTTTGTATGTGCCGTCAACCGTATAAATAGGCTGGTTATTAGTGTTGTATGCGGTAATGGAATAATCAACTGGCAGATAGTGACAATAGAGGAATGAAAGGGTCGCGTCAAAACCGCTTGTAAAGGAATAGGTCCCGCCCAACCCAAAAGCGATGGAATCCAGTGTGGGGTTTCCGCTCGCGTTCAATGCGGTACTGGAACTGTTAAAATAGCTGTCTTTCGCGCCGGTTTCGGTGTAGAAAACGCCAAATCCCAGCTTGACATCTTTTACGATTTTGTATGTGGCGCCAAGACCGATTTCATACCCTGTGCCGAAATAATCTTCTGTTCCATTCATGCTGGCACTGGAGAGCAGATAAATATTTCCCGCCAGGGAAACGGTAAAGTCGTTGGTTACGTCATATTCAGCCCCCAGGAAGAAGGAGTGGGGTAGATTTTGGTTAAACTTTTTGCCATCAGTTAGACCCTGACTTGTCAAAAAGGCCCGTGTTATGCCGCCGCCATAAGAATCATTAACACTTTTCTCTTCATACTCAAACTTGAGCGCGGTTTCAAACTCATACCTGAATGCCAGGGTAAGACCGTCTGTCGGTTTCACATCAAATCCGATGATCGGCGTAAAACCGTAGGCGTTATATTCAAATTCCGCACTGAAGGACTTGTCGTTGGCAAAAGAAGACTCAAGCGAAAAACTCCTTCGAGGCATAAGAAGTCGCCCGCCAAGACTTACCGAGGCCATATCATCAAGAAGGGAATACGCGCCGCCTACGGCTATACCGTAATACACGCTGGATGCCTCAAAACTTTGCGAGGTAATCGCGCCTATATCCATACCAATCGGCAAACCGGGGGCAAACCGGCCTCCCATTATTGCGGCCCTAAGGCCGTTCAGGGCAAATGTCGTCCCGGCAGTACCATCTTCATATTTCAGATTCCCGCCGCCGGCGGTAATTCCTAATTGTCCGTAGAGAGCCAGTTTTCCGGGACCGGTTCGTCCCAGATTATACGCGAAATAAATATTCGGCAGATACCATGTCGGCAAATCCTGTTTGAGAGATTTATCGCTTCCAGTAAGAAAAGGTCCGCCACCTCCCGGCGTAAGGGTAGTATCATTCCCGTACCACTTAAACAATGTCTGGTTGCTTATGTCGATGTTCCAACCTAGGGGCAGAAATACCGTTCCCGCGGGGTTGTAGTTGACAATATCTGCAGCGTCGGTTGCGGCGTTGCGCGTGGGGGTCATGAGCCAGCGGGCGCTTTGATTGGTGAGATAATCCAGGCTGCCGCCAAAAAGACCTACAGGCAGCAGAAGAAGCGCTGTAAACAGCAAGAGAAATATTCTTTTCATATTGAAAACCTCCGTTTTTTTATATTTCCATTAAATAACGGGAACATGCTTTCGTCAAGGGCAACAGCACTTACCGCCACTATAAAAAAATTAATTGCGCAAAGTGCAAAAAGTCCGTGGGGCGCAAGGGGCTGGTCGCGGCGGACCGCTGCTCGCCCATGCAGCCTGGATTGCAGGGGCGCAAAGCGGCGGAACCCCCGAAAAGCCCGGTTTTTGCATGCCCTGGCAAAGGTACGCGAAGCGTGTTTATGATAGCCAGGTGTCAAAGCGGAACAAACAAAAGCATCTTTTGTTTGTTCCGTGATTGCGCCAGAACGAGGCCCTAAAAAATCCCCGGCGTATACAAATGCTATGGGCCGAGCAAAAATGCGCACAGCGATATTTTGAAACTGGCTCATTTATATTTTATAATAACGAAAAACGGTTTCGTCAAGAGTCTTGTCGGCCGGCGGCCGAGAAAAACGCCTGAAATCCGCTGAATTTATATGTTTTTCCGAAGAATTTTGTTAACGGCGTCAATATCGAAGGCTTCGGGGTCGTAGTCGCCCAGCCAGTCCAGAAGCTCGCGGTTTTTTTTCCGGTTCGGGGCTTTGAGGGCTTCGATAATTTCATCATAACCGGAGACTCCGCCGCAGTCTTCCGGCGGGCAGGCTCTCCTGCCTCCCAGACAGCGGGGGTGTGAGAGCTCTTCGCCGGAGCAGGCGGCGGCGGGAAGGACTTTTGTTACCGCGATCTGGTGCAGCCAACTGTCGCCGAAGTCGTAGGTGTACTGGATTTTCTGCTTCTCCTTCAGGGCAAGATTATCAAGGGTATAATTTGCCTCGTCCTCCTGCTCAAAACCGAAACCAAAAGATTCTTCCATGCGGGGGCCATAGTGCTTGCCGTCAACCAGAAAGGAATGCACATGATAGCTTTCCCATCCCATAACATCCTGTATGACCTGGTGAAGTTCCTCGAGCGAAAAAGAGCCGGGAACCTGAAAACTCCTCCATATCTGCGGCGCGATATACAAAAGATTGACCCGCAGAACATAGACCGACCCGGTTTTTTCTCCGTCGTCTTTTTTCTCTCCGGGAGTATCCGGCTTGACCAGATACAGGGCCGGCCGCTTTTCTTCCGGCTCCTGCGGGAGCTCTTCCAGCCTGATACTTATCTCTTCGTGCAGATCGTCCAGAAGCTCTTCCATCTGCGGCAGCAGTTCTATGCTCTCCCTGATTTCCTTTTCATGGCCGGGGCTTTTTTTGTTCAGCAGCGCGAGATTTTCCACAAGGAATTCCACCGACTGGCTCAGGCTGGCAACCTCCTGTATGGGCAGATCTTTTTCCGCGGCTTCATAGCTTTCCAGGCTGCGCAGCCAGGCGTAATGCCGATCAAGAAGTTCCAGTATTCTGCCTCTGGCCTTGCCGGCAAACTGGTCGGCAAAATAATTGTAGTTTTTCTTTACCCTGTTCCAGAGTTTTTTGAAGTAACGGGAAAAGTCGTTCATCTGGCCGTCTGAAAAGAAGGAGATGGCTCTGCTCTCAAAAATACGTTCCAGAACAGCATCGGGATTTTCCTTGCGGCGGAAAAGCTCGTCCCGCATATAGGCTTCCAGTTCCGCCTCGGTCAGCGAAACATTCAGGTCTTCAAAAATGGCGTCAAGGCTGCCCGTCGCTCCGGTGGGGGCTTCGGGGTTTGCTCCCAGGAGGGCCGCGTCAATGCGGGTTTCGTACCATAGCCTGGTTTCCATGCCGATGGGCACAATATTCACCCGCGGGGAAGAATCGATAAAGCCGCCCAGATGCAGGGGAGGGGTTTTGAGAATCTGGGGCCCGGCGTAATAATACGCGTAGGCGACCTGCTCTTCGAGGGGGAACTCAAGCCCCAGGTCGTCAAAGGTTTTGAGGAATCCCTTTTCGAGCTTCGCGATCCACTCCCCGGATGATTCCATGAGTTCGCGGCGGCGTTTTTTCGGAAGATGCTCTACGGTAAATATGCCGTGAATCCAGTCCCGCACTTCAAGGAGGATGCCGTCGCCATAGCTGAAGTTCCACTGCCTGAAGAGGGTGGTAAAATCAAAGGCCGTTACGTCAAAGCAGGCGGACTCAAACTCTTCCCGGGACGGGTTTAGTGCGTCCTCATTTTCCGGCTGATCCTGAATAAGGAGCATGGGCAGATTTTCCTGACCGAAAAGAGTGTAATACACAAGAAGAGAGGAGATACTCTTCCGCACGGTTTTTTGCGGCACGCGGGCCTCGCCTTCCGCGGAAGAGGCCAGCAGGGTGCATTTCCAGGGATGTGTCAGGCAGGAGCAAAACGGGATAAACCTGTGACCCGGAATAAGCAGGCGGCCGCGTATTTCCTCTTCTGTGGGAGAAATTATAAAGCGGGCGTTCCGGAAAAAAAGATGCCGGGGTTTAAAGGCGTTGAAATCCCGCGAGAAGACAAGGCCGTTTGTCTCAAGGATGTCCAAAAGGGTTTTCTCGGAAAAACCGCCTGCTTCCGCGGATAGAGCGTCGGCAATATCCTGAAAACGAAAATCGGCGTCTCTGCCTAAAATAAATTCTTCTACTGTTTTTTTTAGCGTTTTTTTTGTCATACTCTCTATAAAATATAAGTTTGTTATGTTAAATATAGCACTATTTACGATTTATATCCGGTAAAACCGTCTTTTTCCAGCCGCTGGGCTTTTTTTTCGACTTCTGTCTCCAGGGTTTTCATATACCCGTCCAGCCAGCGGGCCAGGGGCCGGCTGGACAGGGCAAGAACGCGCAGGGCGAGCAGTCCGGCGTTCTTTGCTCCGTTTACTGCGACGGTGGCGACGGGAATGCCGCCGGGCATCTGTACAATGGACAGCATGGAATCCAGACCGGAAAAAGCCTGGGTTTTTACAGGCACTCCTATAACAGGAAGCGTGGTGAGGGCCGCCGTCATCCCCGGAAGATGAGCCGCGCCTCCCGCGCCGGCGATGATGAGTTTCAGGCCGCGCCTCGCCGCTGTTTCCGCGTAGCGTACAAGCCGCCGGGGCGTTCTGTGCGCGGACACTATGGTCAGTTCATAGCAAACGCCGGCCTCGCCGAGAATTTCGGCGGCGTCCTTCATAACGGGAAGGTCGGAATCGCTCCCCATGATAATTCCTACCAGCGGTTTTTTCATGTAATCCCCCTCTTGCCGCTTCCGTGTATTTTCAAAATTGAACGGGCATATTCAGCCTTTTCAATGGCTTCGGCCTGCGTAGCGGCCGTAACCGTAAAATGCCCCATTTTGCGGAAGGGCCTGACCTCGCGCTTTGCGTACAGGTGCAGCGATAAGCCGGAAACTTTCAGGGCTTCCGCGAGCCCTTCAATGACCGGCCGGCCTGCGCTGTCCGGCTGCCCCAGAAGGTTTACCATGACGGCGGGCCGCAGAAGAGACGCGTCGCCCAAGGGCAAACCCGCCACGGCCCGGATGTGCTGCTCAAACTGACAGGTAACGCAGGCCTCCATTGTGTAATGGCCCGAATTGTGGGGCCGCGGCGCGATCTCGTTCAAAAGAACGCGGCCCTGCCTGTCCAGAAAAAGTTCCACCCCGAAGACGCCCACCCCGTCCAGGGCGGTGAGAACGCGCACGGCAATCTCACGGGCCGCGGCCGCTGTTTTTTCGTCTATGCGGGCCGGGGCGATAACCGTATCGCAGATGTTGTGCTCAGGGTTAAAGGCCATTTCGACCACGGGATACACAGCCAGAGAGCCGCCGGGGCCCCTCGCCGCCATAACGGCAAGTTCCCTGTCTATATCAACCATGTCCTCAAAAACCGAGGGTACGGGAAGGGGTGTGTCGGCCGCGCTTTGCAAAACCCGGACGCCCCGGCCGTCGTAGCCGTCCCGCCGCGCCTTTTGCACAAGGGGGAATTTTCTTTTTGAAAAATCAGCCGCGGCGGGGTCGTCCACCGAAAAGAAGGCCGCCGCCGGAATATCATTTTGAGCAAAAAGTTCTTTCTGTAAAAGTTTGTCCTGAATAATCCGCAGGACCGCGGGCGAAGGATGCATCGCGCGCCCTTTTTCGCGAAGGCCCTCAAGAGCGCCGGTATTGATATGTTCAATTTCATAGGTCATGAGGTCCGAGATCAGCGCAAGCTCTTCCAACGCACGGCCGTCTTTCAGGCTTCCCTTTATAAAAACATCGGCCAGGGATTCGGCGGGAGCGCCTTCTTCGTCCAGAACGGCAAAACGGAACCCCAGCTTTTTTGCGCGGTAAATCATCATGCGGCCAAGCTGCCCGCCGCCGATAATTCCTATGGTACAGAGTGGATTCTGCAATGTCATATTATTTTACAGTATAACAGGAAAGGCGCATAGTGCAAAGTCTCCGGGAGCAGGGGGGGCACCAATTTTTTCCGTGCAAAATCATTGGAAACCCCTGGGCCGCGCCAGGGATTGCAGGCCGAAATCCTTTTGGCACAGCCAAAAGATTGAAGCGGAAAGCCGGCGTACAGCCCGCCTAAAGGCAGGTTGCCGGGGTATAGCGGCAGGGCTTATGTATACGCCGGGCCGTGTCGCTTTGTTTTGCAGGCACACGGCTTCGCCCTATTCTTGACCCATAACTCGATGATTGATTACATATTTCAGGAATTTCTAACCGCAAAGTCGAAAAAGTCGAAGAAGTTTTTGCTGGAAGCCCGGGTTTTACCTTGTTATATCCA
>JAISQU010000120.1 GCA_031274005.1 Spirochaetales bacterium | reverse complement strand
TGAAGGGGCGCGAAGCGGCCGCGCCAGCGGCGGAACCCCCGAAAAGCCCGGTTTCTTGCGGCTAAGCCGCAAGAAATGCGCTATAGATGACTCGAAAAAAGTAAACGCCGATGCCCTGAATCTTTATGAAAGTTGTTCGGAAAACTAAAGTTTTTGAACAAGTCTATTGAGACCCCTGCATACCGCCCCCCGCCATCCATTCTTCAATTTTCTTTATGACATACGGCCTCAGTTCCTTTACGCTGATAATCGCGTCTATGGAGCCTGCGTTCTTCGCGCGTTCTACCGAGTGAATGTTGTCGAAGCGCGCGGCAAGGCCCGCCTGCTTTTCGGTGTGCACGCGGCGGAAGATTTCTTCAAAGTCTTTTTGGGAAAACCCCCGGCCGCTTTTCAGCTTCTCTTCGGCCCGAATCACCCGCGGATCCTGATATGTCTGTTTCATGACCAGCGACGGAAAGACCACGGCCGCGGCCGGAGCGCCCCCGATAACCGACGCGTAGGCGCCTTCAAGCGCGACAGAGTGCAGATTCGCGTTCAGGTGTTTTGAAAAGACAACGTACGCGCCGCCGTGATAGCGGGCTATGACCACAAAGATAAAGGGGCCCCGGAAATTAACCACGGCGCGGCCGATTTCGGCGCCGTATTCAAGCTGCAGCTTGCGCAGGGATTCGGGGGAACCGTCGAAACCGGACAGATTAGCCAGCATGAGCAGGGGCAGGCGGCCGGAGAAAGCGTTGATGGCGCGGGCGATTTTCTTGGAACTTAAAGGGAAGAGCGTACCGCCCGGCCAGTTCTCCGGGCCGTCCCAGGGGACTTCGCCCTGACGGGCGACGGGCCGGCTCTCTATACCTATAAGGCCCGCCGCGTACCCTCCCACGCGGGTCTCCCATACAACGGCGGTTTCCGCGTCGCGCATGCCGCCCCAACGTTCCAGGCGGGGCATATCCTGATCGACCAGAGCGCCCATCACCTGACGAATGTCGAAGGGTTTCTTGCGTTCAGGGTTGAGTTTGGCGCTGAAGATGTCGCCTATAACGGCAAAGCCCTGACCCTGAGTATCCCTGTAGGGGTGGACGCCGATGTCTCTGCCGGCGGGGTCGTCGGTTGTCATTCTTTCGGGGTAAACAAGGCCGGGCTGCCTGTAGGTCAGGCTGTAATGCCGGAATAAAACCATCCAGGCTTCTTTCAGGTTTTTGACGCGGATCTGGGCCTGGCCGTTGGGTTCCATGATTTTCGCCGCGCCGCCTATTCCCACATTGTCTTCGGCGGAAACGGAACCGGAAAAATCGAGGGCTTTCTTGCCGGTCAAAAGCATCGCGGCGTCTTCGGTCATGATGAGCAGGCCCCGCGTATGCATAAGCATCGTGGCCTCCGCGTCCCAGTAGCTCTGCGCGCCGACATTGATGCCCGCCACGATTATATTCAGTTCTTTTCCGGCCTGCGTGTAGCTGATGATGCGCCGCAGGGTGCTGGCCGTCCAGTCAAGGTTTTCGGTGCCCGAGTCCATGTCTATACGGGCTCCGCCGGAAACAGGCAGGAACTCCGCGGGAACGCCCAGGTCTTCGGCAAGGTCGAGGGCGGCGTTGACGCGGCGGCATTCGGTTTCGGTCAGCGAACCAAGGTCTCCTGCGGGGTCAGACAGGATGATGATGCGGCGCAGATTTCTGCCGTCGGGCAGGATGTTCGAGATAAGGCCGAAGACGATGTTCCCCGTGTTTTGGCCCCAGGGCCTGCCCCTGACGCAGCGGTATGTTTTCGCGGCGGATATTCCTTCTGCGGCCTGCGCCAAATCGAATTCCTCGAATTCCCCCGGAGGCAGCTCATCCGCGGCGGCGGTATTTTGCGTAAGCATGCGGATAACCTCGTAGGGGTAAAAAGTGTTGCGCTGGCGTGAACGTACCACTTTGGCGACATAGGCGTCCATGGGTTCCATGGGAGTATTTACAGGGGAACGGCTGGACAGGGTAAAACTGGTTCCAACGATATTGTCAAAAAGCAGTTCCTGTTCCTCCGCCGCACCGGTTTCCGGGTTCAGAATACGGCAATAGATGGAAAGCCTCTCAATGCCCAGACCCAGAGTCCGCCCGGCAAGAACAGAGGCGTAATCCTGTATCTGATTCATGCTCGCGCCCAAAACGGGCCGTATATGAATGACTATTCTGTTCCAGTGCAAACGGTTTCTGCGGCGTATCTGTTCCGCGCGCAGGGCGTACACCGCGTCCATGAAAGTTTTTTCAAAAGCTACCATGCGGCCTATGGCGCCTTCGGGAGTCATCTCCGCGCGCGTCGAAGAGACTTCCACAAAAACCATGAGGCGTTCGTCACTCTTGTTTTCCGCGCTGAGGCAGTGAAAAAGGCGGAAGCCTTCGCCCTGCTGCAAAAGCTGTGTCCTGAAACGCGAAAGCCGCTGGATGCGCAGTTCTCTGTACATCAGGGGACTTAAAGAAGAGCGGCCCGTGTCGGCGGTCCAGGAGAGGGTTTTTCCTGTCTTCCGCGGAACAAAGGACAGCCAGAGAAGCTCTTCGTCCGCGAGGGAACCTATGCTCAGGCAGGCCGCGCGGGCGGGAAGTTTTTTTACGGCGGCGGCAAGCTCTGCGCGGGAATGTTTTTTCCCCGCGCTTTTCACAAAAATAATGATTTCCTTCGCCGCGGCGGCCTTTGCCGGAAGGTGTTCCGCCATTACGGCCAGGGTGTGTTCAAAGTTTTTTTCTTCCGTTACAGCAAGAAGGGCCTCGCACTGTCCGTCCGGACCCTCGCACAGAAGGCTGCATACGCGAGGGGCTCCCTTTGCTGAAATTCCGGAATCCGCGCGGATTCTGTCGCGGTTCATGCGGCGGTTCAGGGCTTCAAGAGCGATCTCCGCTGTTTTTTTATCTTTTTTATCCAGACACAGGCTCACAAACTCGGGAATGGATGAGGGCCCAAGGTCCTGAAGCCTCTCCAGAAAGTGCCGGACACTGCGGCCCGCCCTGGTCTTTGCCACAAGGTCTACAAGGCGTTTTACCTGGGCCCTTTTTTGTTCCTCTATGTTCCGCAGATGTCCTCGGTCAAAAAGGCTGTAGCGCGCGTTGATGGCGGCGTCGGCAAGCGCGGGCATTGCGGTTTGCGCAAGAAAAACAAGCTCGTCCAGAAGGCTTACCACGCGCTCTTCACTGCCCGCGGGAACATCTCCCCGGCTGGCCGCCGAAAGCGCGGCAAGAAGAAGCCTTTGCCGCAGGGCGTTGCCCGCGCGGGAGCGGAAGATATGGAAAATAAGGTGGCGCTCGTCTTCGACGGAACTGTCTTTGCCGGCGGCGTACAGGGCAAATACCCGCAGCAGGGCCTGCAGAAAAGATTCGGGCAGCCCCTTTTCCCTGTCGACGGAGCGTTTAAAATAATGAGACAAAAGCTCCTGCGACTGGGAGACCGATTCCGGCGAATCCGTCCGGTTTGTCGAGAAAAGACTTTCGGTGGCGGCAAAAAACTCCATGCTTTCAAGGACCAGGCCGCGGAAGGCCGGGGCAAAGGCGGGATTTTTCTCGATAAAACCGACCAGCGCAGAAAAAAGGCCGTCCGCCGAAGGCGAGCTGTCAAACCCCGCGAACACCGCGCGGAATTCCGCTCTCAAGGCATCCCAGTGTTTTTCTTTTTCCGCTGAACGGAAACCGGCAAAGCTGATTTTTGCCGTAGACGGCGGCGGCGCGCCGGAGTTTTCCGTTTTTTCGCCCGTGTCAAGAACAACCAGCAATTGCCCAGCGCCCACCTGTTCGCCCGCCTTGACCCGTATCTCCCTGACAACGCCGGCCTGGGGGGACGGAACAATCATTTCCATTTTCATTGCCTCAAGGGTAAGAAGCACATCGCCTTTTTCCACGGCGGCGCCCGGCGCGAGCGGAACGGACAGCACCAGAGCCGGCGACGGGGCCTTGATCATGCCGCCGCAATCCGTCTCAAACTCGTAGGGAATGCCGTCAACCTCAACGTGCAGGCTGCCGCCCCGCTCCCCCATCTGAACATGACGCCTTGTGCCCGCGGCGAACAGATACACGTCCTCCTGTTTGCGCACATACCGCAGAGAAAAACTCTCCTGAGCGCCGGGACCGTTCAGGCTTAAGGAGTAACGCTCATCCCCCAGATAGCGGACCAAAAACGTAAAAGGCTGCCCCAGGGCGGTAATCTTAACCTCGTGGCCCGCGCCGGGACGCAGGTCGCGGGGCGAACCAAAGGTGAACATCTGCTGGCTGAAGTTGGCAAAATCTTCCTGATAGCGGCGGCGGTACTGCTCAACGGCGGCGGCGGCCAGAGCCTCGGGCCAGGCCGAACGTTCCAGAACCCCGCGTTTTGACGCAAGAAGCTCTTCGACAAAACGGGTGTGCACGCCGCCCGCGCGGATTTCGGGATTGGCAAGAAGACCCAGCACAAAGGAACGGTTTGTGGTTCCCCCCTCAATCTTGATGCGCATTTCAGACAGCGCCCGCTCAAGCCGCGCTATGGCCGACGGCCGGTCCGGGCCTGAAGCGATAATTTTTGCCGCCATGGAGTCAAAGTCGGGAGAAATTTCACTCCCTTCCTCTATGCCTGAATCCACGCGCACGCCCGGCCCTGCGGGAATCCTCAGGCGCGCAACTCTTCCCGGAGCGGGCCGGAAATCCTGATCAGGGTCTTCGGCGTTCAGCCGCGCCTCCATAACAGCCCCGCGGGGAACGGGGTTCCACAGGCCCAGGTCCTCCCCCCGCGCGACGCGAAGCTGTCCGTGTACCAGATCCACGCCGTAGAGCTGTTCGGTAATGGGATGCTCCACCTGCAGGCGGGTGTTGACTTCCATAAAATAAAACTCTTTGCGCTTCACATCATACAAAAACTCCACTGTACCCGCGCTTTCGTAATCGGCCGCCTCTATAAGCCGGCGGGCCGCCGTTTCCATCGCTGCCGCCGTTTCGGGATCAAAATTCGCGGGAGGAGTTTCTTCGATAATCTTCTGGTTTTTCCGCTGTACGGAGCAGTCCCTCACGCCGAAAGTCTTTACATTGCCGAACCTGTCGGCAAGAACCTGTACCTCCATGTGCCGGCCCTTTTCCACAAGCCTTTCGATAAAAACAACGGTATTGCCCGTAATGCGCAGTGTCTCGTCCACCGCTGACTTCCAGGCCGCGGCAAGCTCATCCGGCCCCAGGACAAAACGTATGCCCCGCCCGCCCCCGGCGTTTGCCGCCTTGATGATGAGAGGGTAACCGGTTTTTTCCGCGAAACTCTTCGCCGCGGCAAGGTCTTTGACGGCCCCTCCGCTCCAGGGACAAACAGGAACGTCGTTTTTTTCGGCAAGCTCCTTGGCCTGGATCTTATCGCCCAAAAGAGCCATGGCGCGGGAGGAAGGGCCCAAAAAAACCAGCCGGGCCTTTTCCGTCATGGCGACAAAGGCGGCGTCTTCGGAAAGAAACCCCCAGCCCGGCCACAGAGCCTGGCACTCCGAAGATGTCAGGGCTTCAAGCATAAGCCGGCGGTTCAGGTACGGGCTTGCCGGCCGGGCCTGACCGTCCGCGAGATCCGAAAATACGGAAAACGCGCGGGCCTCGTCGGCCTCTCTGGCGAAAAGAGAATCTTTCTCCCTGTCGGTACAGAAAGCGATGGTCTGCATTTTTGTTCCCGCGAGCCGGTTAAAGTCCCGAACCGCGCGGATAAAGCGTATCGCCGCCTCGCCCCGGTTTACAATGCCGATACGGGCGTCATTCTTTAGGATAGAGCTTTTTGACATACATGTATCCTAGTACAAGCGGTGTCAAAGGTCAAGAACACGGAACACCGAAATTCAAAAACAGCAGTCAATATGTATAAAAAAGCAGACTGCTTTATTTAATGGCCACACCATTGGCAATCTGATAATTCAAAATGTTTTTAAGAGATTTTAAAACCGCTCTCGGATAGTACGCAGTCAAGAATAAAACGCCGGGTAGAACCGGGCGGTTACCCACCCGGAGCCCCCACAGACCCGGACGTGCCCAATTAAGGCATCCGGTTCCTCTGGAAAAAGTTTCGCACTACTGATAACCTTTCCCTTTCCGGTTGAGGCTTCTCAGTAGTTCCTGTCGCTATCTGGTGATGTTTCGTTGACATAGTTGTTGGTCTCAGGGGACCAGGTATGTTTCCTCCCGCCAGTTCTTTCTCCAGGTGCAGCC
>JAISQU010000076.1 GCA_031274005.1 Spirochaetales bacterium | reverse complement strand
CTCATAGGCGCTCCTAATCAGGGGTAAAAAATCCCTGTCACCGGAAAGCAGCTTTAATATAGCCGGAGCGGGGTGTTTGTAAATTATTTTCAAACCCCTCGCTACCAATTCAGTATCTACGGCTTTCTCCTCACCGGTCGAATGACTCCGCTCGTGTGTTATTACTTCAAATCCCTGTGATTTTGCGGCATTCCAGAGTGAATCGTTCGGCGGCGGTGTTGAACCGACAAGAATCGCTTTAATAATTTTATGCCCATTGGCAACTTGTTTTAACAGCGATCCAAAATCAATACGCCAGGACCAATCAACCGGATCATATTGATCATCTGATTGTTTCACCAGCCCTTTGTTTCGCGCCGCGAACTTACGCCCCTCAATAAAAACATTTGAGTTATCCACTAAAATCAAACATTCATCCATAATTATATTATAATCCTCCCAAAAGATATTATCGGCTATGTTACTTTAATTCAAGAGGGCGTAAGATAGTGAGCAGTAGTAAGATTTGTACCCAAGTTCTTCACTTTCTTTCTTCAACTCCACCCTCCTAACTTCACCCTCCACCCTTTTCATCCATTGACACGCGAATCCGTTTGCGGGAAACTAAGCCCAGTGTTTAATCGTATGTTTAATCATAAAACAAGGAGCTTGTCGTGAAAAAAATTTGCAGCCTGGCAGTATTTTTGGGAATGGCGCTTCTGCCCTGCGCCGCGCAAGCCGCGAATGAAAGCGAGGAAATTATCGTATACCGCCTGCCCGATCCTGAGCGCTTATATCTTTACCGCAGCGGCATGGTAGTGTATGACGCGAAAATCCCGGCCAACGCGATTATTAACAATACCTTTATACTTCCCGAGAATGTCCAACTGGACAGCCTTACTATCGCGCAGGCCGGTAAACGAAGCTATTCCTATTCGACTGAAACGGTCGAGGCCCTGGTTGTGCTCAGAAGAGGCGAGCGTCCGAACCTCGTGCGAATTCTCCAGGTGCAGTTGCCGGAAATAGCGGCTGACAGTCCTTTGGAAGTAAAGTACGGCATCAGGAATTCAAGTTTAAGCTGGGGTTTTATCCTCGACATGGAAATAAAAGAACAAAATTATCTGGACTGCGCCCTTATCGCGTCAATAAAAACCGAGCGTGAACTTCCCGATACGACGCGCTCAATTCTTTCAAAACGCCCCGAAATTATTCTCGCCTCCTCGCAGAATATCCTGCTTGAGGATACCGGCGCAATCTTTCATTTGGGAAAACCGCTTATCGAAGCAAACAAGCGCATATCAATTAAACTGGAAGAAGGCAGAACCCCCTACAAACTCGTGTATGTGTGGGACGCCAACAGACAGGAACGCGCATCCGCCTATTTAAGGGCGCCGGCGCCTTTCAAAACAATGGCCGACGAGGTACAGCCCTATCTGAATTCATCAGGCATGAATATCGCCCGCCTCTATCGGCTGAACATAAGCCCCGACCGACCCTTCGATTTTCCCATCGGCGAGCAGCCCAATATTATTACCCGCAAATCCGTGGTAACCGCCGAATATCCCGAGCGGGAGAATCTGCCCTTTACCCATTCGCTTGAATACAGCGTAACCAATCAGTGCAACCAGCGTATCTCCATCGAGATTTCCGTTCCGGTAACCTATGGCGTAAAGCACCGAACCGAATATCATTTCACCAAACAGCCCGACGCCCGCCCGGGAGACCGGATGATATGGAAATACGATCTTGCCCCCGGCGAACAGGCCGCCGTCGCGTTCAGCTTTGATTCTGAAACAAAGGACAACCCGCTGTATTCCCAGTTCGATTACAGCGAAGGCGGCAGATAGCGCCTAACGGAATGTATGCGGCTTCTTTTTTGCTTTATTTTTGCGATATGCTTTTTCTCAGGCAAGCTTTCTGCGGAGGAGAGCTTGTACGCGGGACAAAAAAAAATTCCGCTGCTTATATCCGATCATCACGCGGATCACGCGGTGTGGATAGCCCGTCAAACCGGAAAGCAAAGCGCCGCCCTGCTTGTCGTGGACGCGCACGCGGACACGGCAATAAACAATGACCGGGAAACTGTCAGGGCGTTCATAAACGCGGGAAATTATAAAAACGCGGATACGTTTATAAAAAACCATAACTGGATTCATCCCCTTACCCCCGCGCCGCTTCATTCGCTCGCGTGGATAAACAAAATATCCGGCGTTCCCGACGCCGCCAGGCTTGCCGGCTTTCTGAAATCAACCGCGGCATGGAATTTAAAGAATATCAAATGCGTCAATTTGGATGAGATCGATTCAATTCCCGTGGGCGACGGCGCGTTATTTGTTTCAATTGATTTGGACTTTTTCTACTATGAAAATTATACCCCGCGGGATATTCCCTATGTTTTCGACAGGCTGCTGGATTATTCGCTGAAATGGAAGGGCGATGTTTTTTGGGCTTTATGTACCTCGCTTGCCTGGCTGCCCGGCGTTGAGTATGCCTGGCAGCTCCTTGAGCAAAGCCTTATGTGGCTGATTCCGCGCGAAGAATTTACGCGCCCTGAAGTAACGCTTTTTACCACTAATAGATATGATACAAGCCGCCGGGCTGAATCGTTCAGAATGACCGGAACCGAGCCGCCAAGTCTTTATTTAAAGGAAGCCGCCATGCCGGACGCCCTGCGGGACTTGTTTTCGCTGCTTGAAAACAGATAGACTTGTTCGGAAACTATGAACCTGTTGCGCTTAAGGCGGGGCCATTGCCGCAATGGCCCCGCGACGTTCAAGACGGCGCAATTTCGCCTGAAAACCGCGAAGCGATATCCTTTGCAAAAAATATAAAATGCGGTATAGTATAAAAAACATACTCCATCTGAGGTTTTATGAAGAAAATAAGAGCTCCAAAGAACAGGACTTTGACTGTTTTGGACGAGGAACGTGTTACACTCAAACATGGAATTCTCTACCCGGATACAAACCCCTTATCACCGGCGCAAATAATAAATAAGACTATTTGCGGCGATTTATTCACTCTTTTGGATTTATTACCAGGAGAATTTGTTGATCTATTAATAATTGATCCTCCCTATAATCTTGTCAAAAATTTTAATGGATTAAAATTTAACAAAACAGATGACGAAGCATACTTGAAATACCTAAAAAGCTGGTTCCCTAAACTTATTAATACCTTAAAACAAAATGGTTCTGTTTATATCTGCGGCGATTGGAAAAGCACATTCTGCTTATATCAAATAATGAAAGACTCTACTATTATCAGAAACAGAATAACATGGCAAAGGGAAAAAGGCAAAGGAGCTAAGGCCAATTGGAAAAACGCCGCGGAAGATATTTGGTTCGGCACAAAGAGCCGGGATTATTATTTTAATGTAGAGGCCGTAAAACAAAAAAGGAAGGTAATCGCGCCTTATAGGGAAAATGGCGTACCAAAGGATTGGGAAGAAACAGAGAACGGCGGTTTCAGATTAACGTATCCGGGCAATTACTGGGATGATATTTCAATACCCTATTGGTCAATGCCTGAGAATACGGACCATCCGACACAAAAACCGGAGAAATTAATAGCAAAATTGATTCTGGCAAGTTGTCCTGAAAACGGAATAGTATTTGATCCTTTTCTGGGATCAGGCACAACATCCGTTGTGGCCAAGAAATTAGGACGCAAATACATTGGCATTGAAATCAATGAAGAATACTGTCTCTGGGCGGAAAAACGCCTGATATTGTCTGATCAGGATAATACAATCCAGGGATATTCAGGCGGTGTATTTTGGGAAAGAAATACATTGAGCTTACAGCTCAAGGAAAAAAAGAAAAGTATATCCCCGCAAACAGATACATAACTCACTCATGTTACGCAAGAGTTTTTATGTTTTATTTTCTTGCATAGGCTTGGGAGAAACCCCGCCGGGTTCCTCGGAGGGCCTATTGCTGCAGGCCGGCGGAATAGAGACAGTAAAAGAAATTGGGGTTTACATCAACCGGCTGACCAGGGCTTTGAATCTGCGCCCCCTGTCAAACTCGTTCAGGAACATGCCGAAGGAGGTGCAGCCCGGCGAAAAAACAATCACCTCGCCGCTTTTGGCGGTTTCCACCGCCGCGGCGAGCGCTTGTTCCAGAGAAGGGTAGGGGCCGTTGTACGGAATGCGGAGCTTCTCAAGCAAAGCCTGAAGTTTAAGCGTGGCGGTTCCTTCCAGAAGGTATATCCGCCGGGGAATGCGGGCGGCCTCTTCGAAAACAGAGAAATCGAGTTTTTTGTCCGTGCCGCCGGTGATAAGGTTAACGGGGCGGCCGGGGAAACTTGTTACGGCTGCGCTCAGGGCTTCGGGAATTGTCGCGGCGGAGTCATTGTAGAAGCGTACGCCCTCCCGCTCGCCGCAGAGTTCCAGGCGGTGTTCTATGCCGGGGAACTCCTTGAGGCGTGTTCTGATGATCTGCGGCGGAAGGCCGAAGAGGTACAGGGCAAGTCCTGCTGCGAGAAGGTTTATTTTCTGGTGCTCGCCCGCGACCCGTACATCCCGGGGCAGGATAAGAACGGGCCGGGTCTCCAGGGCGAGCCGCGGATGTACAAAACCCCGGCCGTCTTCGAGCCACGCGCCGCTTAGCCCCCGGGGCAGGGGAGAGCGGGAAAACATGACGGGCGTTCCCCTGGTCTCTTCCGCGAAAACGCGGCCCCAGGGGTCGTCATAAAAACACAGGGTATAGTCGTATGAGTCCTGGTTTTCGTAAATAACTTTTTTGTCCGCGACATAGGGTTCCATGCAGCCGTAGCGGTCAAGGTGATCGGGAAGGATGCTGGTCAGAAGCGCGACGCGGGGTTTGAGAAGGCCCCGTCCGCGCAGGTCGCCGAGCTGCCAGGAGGAAAGTTCCAGAACAACCGGGTCTTCGGGTGAAAGATCGCCAAGAAACGACAGGGGGGAGGTGGTTATGTTTCCGCCCAGGCGGGATCCGGGGAAAACTCCCTGCAGGCCGTAGTGCAGGGCGGAAGAAGTTGTGGATTTTCCTTTGCTGCCTGTAACGGCCAGCACGGGCCCGGTATACAGGGAAAGGAATACCGACATGTCCGTTTCGACGCGGCGGGCTTTCGCGAGGTAGGGGGAGTCCGGCCGTACCGCGGGGTTTTTGATGACGATGTCGGCGTTCCCGAAATCCTCCTCCTCATGCCTGCCCAGAACATAGCGGATGGGCAGCCCTTCAAGCTCCTTCAGCGAAGAGGCGAGAATATCTTCTCCGCGCAGATCGGTTACTGTAACGCGCGCCCCGTGCCGGACAAAGAACCTTGCCGACTCAAGCCCGCCCCCGTTCAGGCCAAGGCCCATAACGGTTATTTTTAATCCCGCGATGTCGGTTCCGTGCAGCTTCAATTCTAAACCCTTGTCTCAAATAAATATATTGTACCCCGCCCTTCAGGGTGAGGAGAGCCGTTATGGCAGACCCAGTATTCTGTCGTACATTGCAAGGAGTTTTTTCGCGCCTTCCTCCCAGGAAAAAAGATGCGCTCTTTCAAGGCCGCGCCGGATAAGGTCCTGCCTGAGCTCTTCGTTACCCGCCAGGCGTTCCATGGCGGCCGCCAGAGCCGCGCTGTCCCGGGGGTTTTCTATAACAATGGCGGCGTCGCCAACCACTTCGGGAACGGCGAAAGCCGCTGTGGTGATAACGGGGCAGCCCGATGCCATGGCCTCCGCGTTGGGTATGCCGAAGCCCTCCGCCAAAGTGGGAAAGACAAAAAAATCCGCGCCGGATAAAAACTCCGCCGCATCGGCCTCCGCGATAAAACCGGGGCAGACGAGTTTGTCCTGTATGCCCAGATCCCGCGCTCTGTGCAGCACTGCGGGGCAGTCCCAGCCTTTTCCCGCGCAGACAAGAGTATGGGCCCGGCCCGCTCCCGCGGCGAAACGGGCGAAGGCGTCAAGAAGCGCCCAAGGGTTTTTGCGCTCCGAAAAGCGGCTTATGTGAAAAACGTAGGGCTGCCGTACCCCGCAGCGGGCCGGCGCCCGCAGGGTGTTTTTTTCGCGCGGATGATAGGCCGGGCCTGTGCCGTTATAGGCGACCGTTACCCTGTCTTGCTTAACGCGGAAACGCTGAACCAGATAATTTTTTGTGGCGTTGGACACGGTCAGAATGCCGTCCATCCTTCGGGCAAAAATGGGCACAAGGAAACGCTCGTGGAACATCTCCAGTGGGCCGAAGAACTCCGGCAAAAGAAGCTGTTCGACTCCGTGAATCGTGGCGGTTTTTTTGTTGGGCACCAGCCAGATGGGCGAGTAAATCGTCAGGGGCGTATAATGCACAAGGTCGAATTTTTCCCTGCGCAGAAGCAGCGCAAACTTCAGCGGGTTGCGGGGAACAATAAGCTCGCGCACGCGGCGGTACAGGGCGTTGTCCGAGGGCCTGTGGTGCAGAAACGTGAAATCAATTTTGCCCTGCGCACGCTCCTGGTTCTGATCCAGAACCCGCGCCATGATCTCGTTTAACTGATGCCCCGAACCCGAACGCCAGTTATCAAGCTGTTTGGTAAAAACCGCGATTCGCGGGGTAGACGCGCAATTCATTTCTTTGTAATTATACAGACGTATCCATATATGAACAAGATAACCGTATTAACCCTTGCGGACAGAATCGCCTGTTTTTATTCCCTGCATCCTTTTCTGACGTTCGGCGGCCCCGGCCGTTTCGATCTTACAACTTCGGCCGAATGGTGCCTTTCCGGGGATACAAACGATACCCTCATCATGATACGCCAGTTTATTAAACCCGACAGAGTTGATGCCGGCCTCCTGGAGAAGCTGCGGGCAAAATACCGCCGCCTTGTATACTTTCACGACGACGCGGGCGGCGGCATTCCCCGGCTGGAGGTTCTGCCCTATGTTGACCTTTTTTACAGCAAGGCTCTGTTCAGAGACCGCTCCCTTTATAAAAAGAAGAGCCTGTACGGCAAGGAGTTGTACTCCGATTATTACCATGAAAAATACGGCGTCACGGATCCTGATCCGCGGGAGAGAGCCGTCGCCGAAGACGATTCGCAGCTCGCCAAACTCCGGCTGTCCTGGAATATAGGGGCCGGAGACTACCCCCGCGAAATGCTGCGGCAAAGAGCGGGCGTCGCGTTTTCCAGGGTTTTTGGCGTGCGCGCCGCGCGGCTTTTTTACACACACAAAAAACCGGCGGATGATCCTGTGGGTTTGAATACCGGCGAAATCGATGTTCACGCCCGCATTCTTTTGACCGGCCGCCCGTCCATCGCGTATCAGCGAAAACTCATTCTTGAACGCATAGGCGGTGATCCGCGCTTTCTTGTGGGAGAGGCGCCGCAAAAACAGTACAACAGGGAACTGTCCCGGTCGAAAATTGTGCTGTCTCCCTTTGGCTGGGGGGAGTTGTGCCTGCGGGACTTTGAGGCTGTCCGAGCCGGTTCTCTTCTCATGAAACCCGATATGGAACACCTTGAGACCTGGCCCGATGTTTTCCGCGCCGGCGAAACCTATGTCCCTTTTTCCTGGGACGCCGAAGACCTTCTGGAAAAAACCGGCGAGTATCTGGATAATGCCGGGCTGCGGCTTCGCATTGCCCGCGCTGCATGGGAACGCTACCGCGCCCAGCTTGCCGGACTTGAAGAAAGATTTGAAGAAATAATAAAGGAAATACGTTCATTATGAAGTACAGTTTGAAGGATGTTACAGCCTCGCTTACTCCGGAAAAGCACAGTGCCGACGGCTTCTGGACCCGCTGCGTGCTGCGCCCGCTTTCGTATCCCGTGGCCTGGCTTGCCCTGCGCTGCGCTCTAAGTCCCAACACGGTAAGCTGGACAGGCGTTTTTTTTGCCGTGGCGGGCGCGGTTCTGTTTGGCCTGGCGGGCGGCGTCTTCCGGTGGGCGGGCATAGCGGGTTTTTTTATCTTTTCCGTTCTTGACTGCGTGGACGGAAACATGGCCCGGACCATCAAAAAACCAAGCCCTTGGGGAGCCTGGACCGACACGGTGAGCGGTTACATCGTATACACGGCGGCTTTGCTTTCTCTGGGCGTGGCGGCCGAGCGCGCGGGCGGCTTTGACGGCCCCGTCGGTCTGTGTATTTTTTTGGGCGGCTTCTCCGCGGCGGCCAATATGCTGATGCGCGCGGCTGTGCAGGCGCGCAGGGTTAGCGCGTTTACCATAACGGCTTCAGTGGCGGGAACCCCGGCGCAGCAGAAACCGGGCCGGGAAAAGTGGATTTCGGAAAACGCCGGCGTAACGGGAGTTATGGTTCCCGCGATGTGCGCGGGCGTGTATTTCGGCAAACTGCATTGGGCGCTTTTCTTTTATACCCTGCTCTACGGCATTGGTTCGGTGTGGATTGTTTTCAGGCTGGCCGTGAAAAACAAAAACCGTGACTGAATGGTTGCTACTGTTTTGTAAACACTTTGCCGCTTGCCTTTACGGTAAGACGGCCTTCCCGCACTTCGCAGGAGACAAAGCTGACCCATTGTTCGCCCACAACCGCGTAGCGTGAATCATCCTCAAAAGAGTAGGCCAGCGCGCTTGTTTTTGTTACCTGGCCGTTCGCGTCATAGACATTCAGGATTCCTGTGCCGTCCGGCCTGAACTCCATAATTTGTGAGGAATCCGCTTCCGTCAGCTTCCATGTTCCTGTCAGGGACCCGGAGCTTGCCGCGGGGGCGGAAATCCCTCCGGTCTGCGTATCCTGAGGGCCCGAAGAACATCCCGCAAGAGCCGCCGCCAGTATCATAATAGAAACCGCAGCGTTTTTCATGGGTATTTTTGTCATACGTTAATATTAATATCTCAACCCTTTATCTGCAAGCTTTCCGGGCCGAAAATAAGGGTATGTGCGGTATAATCGGTTATTGCGGCCCGCGGGCGGCTAAAGACGTACTTCTTGACGGCCTGAAACGCCTTGAGTACAGGGGCTACGATTCGGCGGGAATCTGCGTTGCTTCCGCCGGAGAACTGACAATCATCAAACGTACGGGCAAAATAGCCCAGCTGCGTGAAATCGTGCCGGAAAATCTTCCCGGCGTCTATGGCATAGGGCATACCCGCTGGGCAACACACGGGGTAGTCAACGATGTCAACGCCCATCCCCATACCAACTGCGCCGGGGATATAGCCATTGTCCATAACGGCATTATCGAAAACTTCTCGGCCCTGAAAGAAAAACTTGTAAACGAAGGTCACGTCTTTCGTTCGCAGACCGACAGCGAGGTCATAGCCCATCTTGTTTCCGACTTTTACGAAGGCGACCTGGAGACGGCGGTCAAGGAAACCCTGCAGCTTTTAAAAGGAACCTACGGCCTTATCTGCATTCACGCGAAAGAGCCCGGCCGTCTTGTCGGCGCGCGCAACGGTTCGCCCCTGGTTCTGGGAGTGGGGCAGGAGGAGATGTTTCTGGCCTCGGATGTTATGGCTACCCTGTCGCATACAAAACAGGTCGTGTATCTTGAAGACGGCGAAGTGGTTTCCATCACAAACAGCGATTATCACATCTGCGATCTGCGTGACCGCCCTGTTGACAAGAAAATCGAAACAATCAGTTGGGAACTCGAAAACATCGAAAAGCAGGGTCACCCCCACTTCATGGAAAAAGAAATTTTCGAACAGCCCGAATCGGTTTTGCGGGCCATGCAGGGGCGCATTGATCAGGAAAACGCCACAGCGCGTCTGGGCGGGCTAAATATGAGCACTACCGAGCTGCGCGACATTGAAAGGATTAAAATCGTCGCGGCCGGGACTTCCTTTCACGCGGGGCTTGTCGCCGCGTACCTGATAGAGTCCGTGGCGCAGATCCCCTGCACGGCGGAGCTTGCCTCTGAATTGCGCTACAGAAACCCCATTGTCGAGCGGGGCAGCCTGTACTTCGCCGTCTCCCAATCCGGGGAGACCCTCGACACCCTCTCGGCCATGCGGGAACTCAAACGCAAGGGCGCAAGGGTACTGGGTATCTGCAACGTCGTAGGCTCTTCTATTGCGCGGGAAGCCGGCGCGGGGGTCTATATACATTCCGGCCCCGAAATCGCCGTAGCCTCGACAAAGGCTTTTACCAGCCAGCTTACGGCGTTCTACCTGTTTACCCTGCTTATTGCCCGCATGCACAACATGTCTTTCGAGGCGGGCAGGGATTTTATTGCCTGCCTTGAGGCCCTGCCCGGCCTCATACAAAAGGGCTTTGAAGAGCAGAACCACATCCGCGCTCTTGCGGAAAAATACAGCCGCTACAGGGATTTCCTTTTTCTGGGCCGCGGCCTGAATTATCCGGTTGCCCTGGAAGGCGCCCTGAAACTCAAGGAAATTTCCTATATCCACGCGGAAGGCTACAGCGCCGCGGAAATCAAGCACGGGCCCATCGCTCTTATCAACGACGAAACCCCCAGCATTTTCCTTGTGCCCAATGACAGTCTGCGCGGAAAAGTCATCTCAAACATGAAAGAAGTCAAGGCCCGCAAGGGCAAAGTTATTGCCCTGTGCGTTGCGGACGACGCGGAAGTCCGGGACACCGCCGACGATATAATTGCCATTCCCAAAGCGGGTGAGCTGATGTACCCCTTTTTAATGATTGTGCCGTTGCAGCTCTTTGCCTATTACACGGCCCTCAAACTTGGCCGCGACGTTGACCAGCCCCGCAACCTGGCCAAAAGCGTAACCGTTGAATGAAGGATCTGCTGTTATGAGAAGATTCCGCGGGGGGGCGTTCGCCGCCGTATGTATGATTCTGTGCGGTTTTGTGTACGCCCAGGAATCTCAGGGCATGGGGGAAGATCTTGGCCTGTCGCCCGATGATCTGCGCGTTGAGGTGGACACCATGGGCGGCTACCACCTGCGTATACGCAAAAAACCGGGAATCGCCTCGGTTATGCTGACTGAATCAACCGAAAGCCCTACCCGGCGGCCCGCGACCTTCGCCTACAGAACCTCCGTCTATAATCCCATCAACGGCGGGGAGCGGCGCATTCTTGACGGAACGTTCCTGAAACAGGACGGCTACTTCCTTGTTGACTCAACTCCCGAACCCGACGAACAGTTCGGCGAATCCTTTCATATTTTTATTCCCTACATTCTGGAATACGGCTACCCCTGGAGCCGGCAGGGCGAAGTACAGGTTCTGGACGGCACATTCATGAGCGTGCGGGCCTTTGCGAAACCCTACGCGGATTACGCGGGAGCTTTTCAGGACAACCCCTTTGTGCTGCGCATTATCCAGAGACCCCTGCCGGGACCCAGAAAAGAAAACTACATGTCCGACACGGTACGCAGCTATACGGACATCGCGGAAGAGGGGGAGGCGATCTCCTCTGCGGGCCAGGAAGACATGATTGACAGCCTCTCGCGCATCATAGACAAACAAAAAGCCCCTACGGCAGACTTCGTCCTGGCCCTGGACACAACCCAGAGCATGCTCGACGACATCCCCTACCTGCGCGAACTGCTCGTGCCCATGATACGTGAACATATAAGCCGTTTCGACAGCTTTCGGGTGGGACTGGTTTTATACCGTGATTACAATGAAGAGTACCTCAACCGGGTAATCCCCTTTACCACAGACCTTGATGGGTTGCAAAAAACCATTGACGCGGTACGGGTCGCGGGCGGGCGGGACATCCCCGAAGCTGTCCACGAAGCCCTCGACGCTGCCATACGCAGCTATGACTGGCAGGCGGAAAACCGGTTCATCGTTCTGGTCGGCGACGCGCCCCCCCATCCCCGGCCGCGGGGAAAAATAACCGAAGAGTCGGTCAAACGCGGCGCGAAAGAAAAAAATATAACCCTCTATACAATTATTCTGCCTCATTAGGCCCGGCCGCAGGGGGCGCGGCCTCAGGCGTGACGCCTCTTTCCGCGAGAGTCTCCAGCAGCTTCTTCGCAAGCACCCTAGGCCACAGGGGAAAACTTAAAGGCAGCGGGGTTGTCTCGTAAAAGCTCAGAATCTCCTGAAACTCATTCGCCGCTCGGCGGTCTTCCCCCTGCTTATAGTGGATGTACGCAATCTCGTAACGCGCCGCCATGATATTCGGCGAATCTTCGGGATGCCGTTCAATAAAAGTTTCGTAGTAAAACAGGGCGTTATCCCAATCGCTTGAGTCCGACTCTTCCTGCGCCCTCTGGAAAAACTGCATCACAGAAAGATCCTCCGGAATAACCGGAGGCCCGCTTGAACAGCCCGGCAGAACCGCCAGCGCCGCCAGAATACACAAGGCCGGCACGGCGGCCATACACACCGACGCCGCGGGCTTTTTTATAATTTTGCGCTTCACCCCACACCCCATACTCATAAAGTTTTCGGCTCCCGTATAGCCTCTATCTCTTTGTGCAGCTTTTCCAGCTCTTCCATAACACGGTCGACGGTAAACCTCTTTGCGTCCGACCCCTCCGCAGCCGCCTCTCGCGCGTGCGAACGGAACTCCTGACAGCCGACAACAGGGCCTATCTTAAAGATAACAGTATCCTCCGCGAGAATATCCTCCGACATATCGCCGTTCGGATTAATACGCAGAAGATTCCCGCCGGACCCGATAAACACCATATAATCAAAAGCCTTGACATACGAATCAATCTCTTTCAGGCCCCGCTTTGTATCGGGCTTGTCCGGCCGGTAGCGCGTCCCCGCAGGAAAAACAAGAATTATATGCCCCTCATGCTTGCAGCGCACCATCTCGTGCAGAGCCGCCCGGTTGATAGCGTTACTCTTCGCGCGCTCCGCCTTCAGAACCTCCGGGTCGGTAATGGAATCGAAATACCGCGAAGGATAAATCACAATACGCGAATACGCCTCGGTAAAGGACAGCACCATATCGCTCTCCGCATTCAGCTTCAGGCCCGCAATCGCGATAATCGAATCAGCCGCCGCCCTGCCCTCCGCCCCGCTTCTCTCCAGCAAATACACAAACGCCGGCAAATCAAAATTACTGTAGTGTTCCATCAGAATCAGGCAGGAAGCGCCCTGTTCGCACCGCCTGTGCAAATCCAGAAGATTCTCCAGCCCCTCAATCCGGCTCTGCGGCAGCATCTGATCCGCCAGCATCTTCTCGATGTACGGCCGGTTCGTCAGATTCCCCGGCTGAAAAGTATTCGCGCCCGTCACCGTCGCCGACTGCGAACTATTTTTCACCATCTGTATAATAAGGTCACGGTATCTCTCGGATATTTTTGATGACATTGCAGTCCCTCCATCAGGCCGTATTCCATCGCGCGCCCTGCCCAGGCCCCCGGCGCGGAATTATCCGAAAGCCGCACGGCCGCAGAGGATCCTGTAACCTGCGGGTAAGCATAGGCGGAAACAGAGAATTTGTCAATCAAACGGAAAGGGGAGAGAGGGCAACAGCACTTAGAGTCTGTTCAAAATCTCCTTATAATTCGGAATTTGGGCGCATTTGCGGCGTAAAACGCCGCAAACCGGGCTTTTCGCTCCAATCTTTTGGCTGCGCCAAAAGGATTTCCGCTAGATCGGAAGAGCACACGTCTGAACT
>JAISQU010000031.1 GCA_031274005.1 Spirochaetales bacterium | reverse complement strand
CCGGTACATTTTTACTGGTACGGACTTTTCTCTTCCCCCCGGCATGGCGTTCAAATGTTTCCGTTTTAGTGTTCCACTAATTCCGTATTTATTGTTCAAGTCAGCCGAAATACGCATATATTCTTACAAAATCCTTTTCATACATGTTATTGAAGAGCCATATTTTTATGATAATAAACAAATAATACAGAACGTTAAAAAAAATGATAAATTAGATATTGTGGTTATGGTAGACAGAACGAGCATTACGAATAAGAATCAGTTAAATGTTTATTGCAGTATTATCAGCGTGGAAAGGAACTATGGTGAAAAGGGTAGTCATCCCTATGATCAAAGACTATGAAGAAAACAATATTCCTGTTTATATTTTTATTATCCGCCATCAGTGTATTTGCGTTTGAGGGAAAATGGGTTTTTAACAATATATTTTCACAAGCGGTTCACGAAGGATCTGCCCCTTTAGTCCCGATGGGCGTCTCAATATTAAAATCAATAGAGTTTGGCAGCTATGAGGACAACAACCCGCATACAATGACAATAAGAACCGGAACTATAGAGATGCTGTACGGCAAAGACGAAATTTACAAGACTTTTAACTGTTCAATATTTGAATCCGATTCGGGAACAACTTCGGTAATAGCATTGCGGATTTCAGCCCCAAAGGAAATTGTTCTGACTATTTTCGTTGCCAAACTTTCAGGCAATCGCTTGTGGTATTCATTTGCTATTTCTCCAGAGGCTATTCAGCATGGCGAAGTCAAAGGGGCAACTAAAAACGATGCGGTATTTCAAAACATGATTGGAATAATGGTCAGAGCGCAATAACGATTCCCGGATATTCCTCAAGCGTCGCCTCCTTCCGCAAGGCCTCTCCGGGGTAAGGCGGCCGGGGGGAGGCCGCCGGGCGGAGGGGGACATGATGAAAACTGCTTGACAGTACAATATGTATGTTGTATATTCTGTGTATGACGGCAAAGCAGCTTGTGGGCAAACTTAAAGAAAACGGATGGACGCTTGACCGTATCAATGGCTCCCACCATATTTTTGTGAAAGAGGGCTGCCGCCCGATTCCGGTTCCCTTTCACGGCAATAAGGATTTGGGAAACAAAGCCAGACAGATTCTTAAAGAAGCCGGTATCGAATAGGAGGCGAATATGACGTATAACTGCGAGATTACCCGGGACGGCGACCGCTTTGATGTGGTTTTCCCTGATATGACCAATATTCAGACTTGCGGTTTTTCCAAAGAGGAAGCCCTGGCCATGGCCAAAGAAGCGCTGGACGGCTGCCTTGAGGCTGATATTTCCCGGGGCAATGCCGTCCCGGCGCCGGCCTTCCGGGACGGGTTCCCTATCCCTGTGGCAAATCATATTGCCGTGGCTTTGCAGCTCCGGGAACTCCGGGGCGGGCAAAGCCAAACGGATATTGCCAAAAAGCTGGGCCTTTCTTATCAGGCATACCAGCGGCTGGAAAACCCCAGAAAATCCAACCCGACCATTAAAACCCTTGAGCGCATCGCCCATGCTTTCGACCGGGAATTAAATGTTAAAATCGGTTAACGGTGTACCCGGGGCCTTTCCCACAAGAGCGTGCGGCTCTGAACGGCCACCGGCCGGCGGGATTAACTTATATTAAATTTATTATCCGCGCGGTTTCGCAATAGACTAAAATCCTGCAAGATTGCTTCCGGAGAATTATGTTTGAATGGAGCCGTTTTATTATGGTAGAACTCGTTTTTATCAAAAATAGTAAAAATGCCAAGAATAGTCGATATGGGTTCAATCTTGGTTTTTTCCGTATACTCGTTCTCCTGTTTTGAATTAAGAAATTCAATAAGAAACAAATGCCCAAGCTCATGCGCAAGCATTATTCGTAGTTGTTTCTCATCTGTACTCGGATGGTAAAATATTGCAAAATAGCGCCCCCTGTAATAGTGGGCGCTTGCCATATTGATATTTTTGCCGCTTTCCGCAACAGGTGAGCATATAATGCGGAACATTGCATTGCCTGTAATTTCACGCAGCCTGTCTTCCATAGTCCTGATGACATGAGCAAGATACTGCCGTTTCATGGCGGTTGCTATTGTCATGTAAAAATCTCTCAACAGTTTTACCGTTTCCTCGGAAATTTTAAACTGGTTTGCTATTTTTGAAAGAATATCATCGGTAACGGTAAAATCAGGCATCAGTAAAACCTGCCGGTTCTTTATCAGAAATACGCATCAGATCATAATACTTGTTTAGCCGCCATGTTCCGGTTAGAAATATTTGCTTTGTGAACTCAAGCTCATCTTCCGGCGTAATTGGCTCTGCCGAGTAAAATGTTTCGGGGCTATACATGCATTCGTTCAAACAATCGATAGATTCCCGTACATCCCTGATTTCAAAACGCTCAAGCATGTCATCAAGGGATTCCCTCGTCTTGCATGTCCGAATTGCCGCTATTGCGGCCTCTTTGTTTTTCATATTTTCTTCCTTACGCTAAAGTATACCACCCCTCCCGCGCCCTGTCTACAGTTACAATCTATTTACAAAAAACGCCGCAAAAAGCCTTGAAAAACAGTAGGAAATATGATAAATTTATATAGTTTTTTGAAGGCATATAATAGTATATAAACGCAGGGAAATTGTGCTGAAAAGGCGTATTTGGCCTTACAAGCAGGATGTCGGCGGTTCAAACCCGTCATCGCCCAAAGTAATTGGTGGTATGCTGAATCTAATTTCTTCAAAAGACAGGAGCCTCCCCTGGTGTTTCTGAAAAATGTAGAATTGTTTGGGTTTAAATCCTTTGCCGAGAGGTGCAGGATAGAGTTTACAGACGGGATTTCCGCTCTTCTTGGGCCCAACGGCTGCGGCAAGAGCAATGTTGTTGACGCGATTAAGTGGGTTCTGGGCGAGCAGGCGACAAAGAGCCTGCGGGCCGACAAGATGGAAGATGTTATTTTTAACGGAACCGAGACCCGCAAAGCCCTGAATGTGGCGGAAGTCTCTCTGACCCTGGCGAATGACGCGGGGCTGCTCCCCATGGATGTGCCCGAAGTCGTTGTCAAAAGGCGGCTGTACCGCTCCGGCGAAAGTGAGTATTCCATCAACAATACCCCGGTACGCCTCAAGGAAGTGCGCGAACTTTTTTACGATACGGGCATAGGGAAATCGGCCTATTCCATAATGGAGCAGGGCAAGATTGACCAGATTCTTTCCAACAGGCCGGAAGAACGGCGCATGATTTTTGAAGAAGCCGCCGCCATCACAAAGTTCCGGGTGAAAGGCCAGGAAGCCGAACGCAAGCTGGAAAAAACCGAAGAGAATATGCGCCAGGTCGAGGGGATTATCGCCGAAGTCAAGCGCAGCTACGATTCCCTGAAAGTTCAGTGCGACAAGACCCTTCGCTTCAGAAAGTTAAAAGAAGAATCCTTTGAGCTTGAACGGGATATTCAGCTTCTGCGCCTCAAGGTTTTTTTGGAAACAGAACAGGAAAAGAAAACCGCCTTAAACGAAAAAGTTGCCCGCAGAGACGCCATCAGAAAGGAAATAGACGGAATCAACGAGCTGCTTGAACAAAACCAGGATTCCGTGAACGCGATGGAATCAAAGTTCTCGGAAAACCAGAACAGGATTTACGGCATCGGCCTGGAAAAGCAGAACCTGGAAAGCCAGAGCCGTATGCTTGCCGAAAGAATCTCCGAGTTTGAGGCCAAGATTACCGCGGATCTGGGGCGGGAAAAATCCATACGGGAAAAAATCGAAGGTATACTTCTTGAGGCCGCTCAGAGAAAAAAAGCTCTGGAAGACTCAAAAGCCACGATAGCCGAAATCGACGGAAACATCAGCGGCTTCGAAGAGTCGGTCACGAGCTTTGGCGAGCGTATCCTTGAAAACCAGAAAGGCATTCAGCGCCTTGAGGCGGAAAATCACCATCTTGACGAACAGGATGAGGCCCTCCGCCTGGACCTGCGGGGAATTACCGATACAATAGTCGAACAGCTTGACGAGCGCCTGAAGGAGTCAGGTTATTCTTCGCGCGAAAAAGCCAACCTTGAAAGCGAACTTGATACCTTTCTTGAGGCACTGCGTATCCAGCTCGAAGGAAAAAAGAAAATTCTGGAAGACGCCCTTGCCCTGGGGGATCCCGATGAGTTTAAAAAAATTCTGGAGGCCGCCCTTGAGGCCGTCCGTGAAATGAACGCGACACTGGGGAAGTTCGCGGAAAAGTTCGTATTGTACAAAAAACAGTCGCCCTCTTTTATCGACGAGTTTCTCGCGCCGCAGGGAATCATCACCCGCAAGCGCGAAATCGACGAACGTATTGCCGGCGTCCGAGCGAAGACGCGGGAGAACCGCGAAGCCATGGCCGCCCTGCGGACGGAGAACTCCGGCCTTTTGCAAAAAATTGATGAATACCGTAAAACCCTGGAAGACCTCAGATTAAACAGGGAGCGGCTGAAGACCCAGGCGGCGGCGGCCGGCGAGACCATACACAGGCTGCAGGAAGAACAGGAAGTCCAGCAAAGGCTTGCAAAGGAAACGGACGACGAGATTTTCCGTTCGCGGCAGCGGATAGAAGAAATCGCGGCGCAAAAGACGCAGCTTGCGGAGAAACAGCGCGGCCTTGAAGAAGCGGAAGCCGCCGCCCGCAAAGAACTGGAGGGCCTGAAAACATCCATTTCCAAACAGCAGGAAGAGTTTACGGCAAAGGAAAAGAAACTCAAATCCCGCATGGAGGATCTGGCCAAAACCCAGGAAAGTGTGGAAAAACTCCAGATTGACCTTAATACAACCACCACGGAAATCCGCAACATTTACGATAACTTTCTTGAACGGCATTCGCGCGAGCTCACTGAGTTCGAGACCCGCATCTACGAAATACAGACTCCCGCGAAGGACCTGCGCGACAAACTCGCTCTCTTGCGTGAAGAAGAAAGAAAACTCGCCCCTGTCAATTATATGGCGCCGGATGAGTTTGCCGAAGTCAGGGAGCGTTACGATTTTTTGAACGATCAGCTTGGCGATCTCAAGAAGGGCAGGGAAGACCTTCAGCAGGTAACAAAACAAATTCACGATGAATCCACAGACCTCTTTCTCTCAACCTTTGATAAAATTCGCAGGAACTTTCACCTGATGTTCCGCAGGCTCTTCGGGGGCGGCAGGGCCGATATTCGCCTGAGCGATCCCGAGAAGGTGCTTGAGTCGGGAATTGAAATTTTCGCCCAGCCGCTGGGGAAAAACCTTGAAAGCATAGCCCTGCTCTCCGGCGGGGAGCGTTCCATGACGGCTGTGGCCCTGCTGTTCGCGACCTATATGGTACGGCCCTCGCCCTTTTGCCTGCTCGATGAGATTGACGCCGCCCTTGACGAAAGCAATGTCGGCAGATTTGTCACTATGCTTATGGAGTTCGGCGCTTCCTCGCAGTTCGTCGTCATTACCCATAATAAAAAAACCGCGACTGGCGCAAAGACCCTTTTGGGTATTACAATGGAAGAGGGGGTTTCTAAAGTCGTGTCCATACGGCTGGACACGCAGCCGGAAAAAGAAAAAGAAACGGAAGCTGAAAAGGAAAATGCTTAAAAAAAAGATTTTCGCCATAGGCCTTGCCGCGGGAGCGGGGCTGAGTTTTCTCATCGCGCTGGCTGTGTATACGCTGTATGAGCCTCCGCGTCCGTATGAGCTTCCCTCCCTCGCGGAAGAGCCCCCGGCGGGTGGAATTACGGCCTATGAATTTGCCCTGCCCGATGAGTTGGAGCGTTTTTTGTCTCCGCGTCCCCGGTATTTCCGCGAACCGGGAAGCGCCTGGATGGAGGATGATTCGCGGGAATTCCGTATTGATCCGCGGGAGCTTGCCGCCGGCGTTTTAATCCGTCAGAACAGGAAAAAACTTGACGATATATTTGAGAGGGTTCCATAGCCTGCGATGTTCACGTAGGAGTAAAAATTTGAGGATACCAAAACGCCTGCGGGTTTTTTGCGTTTTTTTTTCTCTTTTACTGGGCGCCTGCGCGTCTGTTCCTGAAAAAGCCGCCCCCCCGGACGAAGCCCCGCCCGTGGAAGAAGCGCTTCCCGACGCCGGATGGCCCATGCTGAGTCCCGCGTTTACGCCGGAAGAGGTCCGGCTGAGTGAACCTGTTCCCGAAGCGGAAGCGGACATTTCTTGGGAGCGCAGGGCTGCGCCTTCTGAGGATTTTGCGCTTATAAGCGCGGCGGCCCCTGATCCCGTGGATGAGGGGCCTATGGCGCGTACAGGCGAAGAGCCTCCCCCTGCGGGAAATCCCGAACCGGCCGGCAGGACCGAACCCGCGGTTTCCGGCCCCAAACCGGCCCCCGCGCCTGAGGCAGGAGCGCCGCGGGCTCCCGCGGAACCTCCCCCTGCGGCCGGGAACATTCCCGCGGAACAAAGCGGCGGCCCTGCCGCTTCCGCCGTAAACCCGGCGGACACGGAGGACTATTTTCCCCCGCCGGAAAGGACGGCGGTCATTACAACGGGCCTCCCGCGCCGGATTTCCGGCATTACAGGTCAGACCATTACCGTGACCCTTCCCGGCATAAACTGGATTTATATACCCGATGAGGCTGCCGCGGGGAAAATACGCTATCTGGGCAAGGTTGTTGAGGACGGCAATACTATTTTCTCTTTTTCGCCTTTTGAAAAAGGATCGTACGATTTGAAATTTCAGCAGCAGGATCTGGCGGCCAACACCCTGCGCTACGATGATGTTGAGCTTTCCGTAGACTCCGCTCCGGAGTCCAAAACAGGGGAGCAGCCCCCGGCGGCCGGAACGCAAAACGCACAGGCCCAACCCGCGCCGTCAGAGTCTCCCCCCGCGGCGCAAATACCCGGTACGCAGGATCCCCCGCCGCCGGAATCCGCAGCCGCGCCTCCGGCGGACGCAAACGAGACGGAAGGCGGGCGTCTGAAGAGGCTGGCGCAGAACGGACAGGCCGGCGCCGCCGCCGAACTGGAAAACTATGTGGCCGGGCATGAGGCGGAACTTGAAGATCTGGACGAATGGTATTTTGCCCTGGCGCAGATATTTGAAAACGCCCCCGCGCGGGATATGAAAAAAGCCCTCATGTATTACGAGAAAGTGCGGGACCGTTTTCCCTTGAGTTCCCGCTGGGCGGCCTCGGATACGAAGAGCCGCTACATCAGGCTTAACTATTTTGATATACGCTGAAAACACGGAGGGAGACAGCGTAGCCGGGCGTAAACCCGACGTCACTTGCCATCTGCGGCGTTTTTCCGTATCCTCAAAGGTGTAATGGGGATAAAAAGACCGGCTGCGGCTGCCTGTGTTTTATTTTTGTTTATCGCGGCGCTCGGCGCGCAAGAGGCGGACTATTATGCCGCCCTGAAAGATCTGAGCGGAGAAAACGCCGTGCTGGATTTTGTCCGGTCGGAAATCGAGGCGGGAGGCGGCCGCGTGAGCAGGCAGGATTTCTCCGGTTTTTCCGGCGGGCACTCCTTTTCTCACATTCTGAGTACCACTATAGGCGGAGTCAGCCCCGAAACGCTCGTCATAGCCGCGCCCGCTGTTTCCGGAGGCAGCAGTTTCAGCGCGGCCCTGGCGCTTTCCCTGTGGAAGCAAAACGCGGCCCAAATCCCCCCCGTAAGCCTGCTCTTTCTTTTTTTAGGCGGCGACGGAGACAGCGGCTTTCCCGCCGCGCAAAGCTCCGGCTTTCCCCCTGAAGAGGCCCTGGGGACCCGCCTCTTTCTTGAGTCATTTTTCCCCGAAGATCCGGCGGCTGTTCTGTATTTTGATTTCACGGAAGCTCCCGGCGAAATTCTCTGTGAAACAGGAACCCGCGGCATTGTCTGCCCATCCTGGATGATAGACCGGGTCCTGGCCTCCCTGCGGGATGCGGACATCCCCTTCAGGATACAGAGAAACAAAAACCAGATGTACCGCCTGAATCTTTCCCCTGGCCGCTCCCCCGCGGGCGAGTACCTCACCGCCGGGTTTCCCGCCATAGCCCTGCGGGGAGAAAGGGGGCCTGCGGGGGAAACGGACATCATGCGCAGGACAGAAAGTTTTTCCGTTTTTTTCAAAAATTACCTCGCCAGAAACAGCGGCGGCATTCCCCGGGAATGGGACCAGCACTATTTCCTTTTGCAAACAGGGGATTCCTCCTATTATATTATTGGCGAAACCGTTCTTATTACCGCGCTTCTGGGAGTTTTGGGGCTAAGCATTTTTTATGCCCTTATCGCCCGCCGGCGCGTAAACCGGTATACCCGAATCTTTCTGCGGGACTTCTGGAATCTGCCTCTTATCCTCCTCATTTCGATGCTCTTCTTCATGGCGGGCACTCTTTTTGTCCGGGCAGCCTCGGCAATCAGGAGCGTCGAAAATTTGTGGATGCATTATCCTTTTGTGTTCTTTCTTTTAAAGGCAGGTTCCGCGGTATTTCTTCTCATTCTGAGCTTTCATCACCTCAGGCGGCTGCCGTTTTCAAAAATCGGCAGTTTTTATTCCGCGGCGGCGATTTTCTTTTTCTTCGCGAATGTTCTTTTGTTCAGCGCACTGGATATTGCTTTCAGCATCTTTTTTCTCTGGGCCTATACCGCGGCTGTTCTTTTTTCCGTATTCAAACGCCGCTTTGTCAAATTTCTTCTGATATTTGTTTCGCCCCTTCCGTTTTATTTTCTGATCTACGACGCGTTTTTTTCCGCGGAAAAAGATTTTGCGGGAGTTCTTTTAAACTCGCCTGTTACGGGAAACATTCTTTTGAGTTTTATTTTTTTTCCGTTCTTCCTTATGTTTATCCGTATGGACCTTCTGTTTCGTCATCCGCGCGGAGGACGGTCCGGCGCAGGGATAAAAGTTCTCCTCGCCCTGAGCGCAGGCCTCACTTTGGCGGCTCTGGTTTTTGTTCTTGCCGTCAATCCCTGGAGGAACCTGCCGCAGCCTCTTTCCCTGGAAGAATACTACAGCGCGGATGAGGGCCTTCACGAGCTGCGGCTTGCCGGCCCCTCCCCCATAGGAAAAGCCGGACTGAAATTCGGCCGTATGGACTTTGCCCTGAACACCGGCGAAAAAACGCTCAGGCTGCCTCTTGAGGCCTCATCCCCGGCGCGGTTTTACACGCTCCGCAGGGAAAGCTTTCTTGCCCGCCGCATATACCGCCTCACGGTGAGCCCTCCTTTAGAGTCAAGAAAAATCACCCTGACCCTTTCTTCGGACGCCCCCTTTGTTATCTACGATTGCAGTTTCCCCTATTCCCTGGATATAGACTCACGCCATGCGGAAGTTTTTATCGGCGGCGATCCCCCGCTTCCCCTGGATATTACCCTGACTTTCCCGGCGGGCCAGAGCGTCCGGGCGGAGCTTGTTTCCTGGTCGCAGCGGCTTTCCTCCCCGCTGGAACTGAGCGGAAAAACCTTTGCCCCGGCAAGCTACTCAAAAATCAGGGATTCGTTTATTATTGAAAACAATGACTGATACGCCCGTATTTTTCCATGTCGACCTGGACGCTTTTTTCGCTTCTGTGGAACAAATGGACAATCCCGGATACAGGGGCAAACCCGTTATCGTCGGCGCGTCTCCCGGAAAACGCGGCGTTGTTTCCGCCTGTTCCTACGAGGCCCGCAGATTCGGCGTTCATTCGGCCATGCCCATCTCTGAGGCTTTCAGGCGCTGTCCGGGGGGAGTTTATCTTCCGGTCAGAATGGAGCGCTACGTGGAGGTTTCGCGCAAAGTCATGAAGATTCTTTCGCAGTTTAGTCCCGATGTCAGGCCCATATCGATAGACGAGGCATCCCTCGACATGAGCGGAACGCGCAGGCTCTTCGGTCCGCCCCGCGAAGCGGCTGAAAAACTGAAAGACAGGGTACGCGCCGGGGCTGGGGCGCCCCTGTCTGTAGGAATCGCCCCAAACCGCTTTCTGGCAAAAATGGCCTCGGACTTCAAAAAACCCGATGGTTTGTACGAGGTGGAAGAGGGGCGCGTAGAAGAGTTTATTGACGCCATAGGGCTTGCCAAATTGTGGGGCCTGGGGAAAAAGACCATGGAGCGCCTCCTGTCCATCCATCTGGATACGGTAGAGAAAGTCAGGCAGCTAAGCGAGGAATCCCTGCGGTCCTTCATGGGCGAGGCGACCGGAACATATCTGTACAACGCCGTGCGGGGCCGCGATCCGGGCATGTATTCGGACACGGCGAAATCCCATTCCATAAGCCACGAGACAACTTTTCCCGAAGACACGGCGGACTGGGACATCATCGCGCTCTGCCTTCTGGACTTGTCCCACCAGGTGATGTTCCGCCTCTTCGACGAGGGCGGCGCATCCCGTACCGTCGCAATCAAATACCGTTACTCGGACTTCTCGACATTTTCCTGCCAGACGACACTGAACCACTGCATATCCAGCGCCGAAGAGCTTTACGAAACAGGACTGGCGCTTTTAAAAGAAAAGTGGAATCCGCGCCTCCCCCTGCGTCTTGTCGGCATTGGTTTTGACAAGGTTCAAGCGGAGGGCGGCGGCCAGCAGGAGCTTTTCCCCACCGAATATGAACGCAGGGGCAGGGTGGAAAAAGCTGTTTTCAATTTAAGCAGAAAAGACCCGGACGGGGCGCCCGTCATCAAAGCAAGCCTCCTGAAACGGCCTCCGTCATAGTATCGGGCTGTGATGCCATTGTTTCCTGGAATTTCCGTCATAATGGAATTATGAACGCCTTAAAGACGCAACCGTAGAAGAGCGGCTTGAGGATATTAAACGGCAAGCCGCGCCGGGAATAAAGGCCATTGAGGAACTCAAAAAGGTGAGAAAGTTTTCCAAGGGCTGTTAACTTTGAAGCCATAAAACAGGCGGCCCGCGTCTTTGCGGAAGATACCAAAGGTACTGCCGGCGGGTTTTTAAGACGGCGCAATTTTGCGGAGCAAAATTGCGGGAGTAATGCGTTTTCGGGTCTACCCGAAAACGCAGAGCCGTCTTCGGCTCGCATTCGTTAGAAGTCCGACAGGCTCCTATGTTACTCCACCAATACCCACTCGTCGGTGTTTCTGTAGACGAGTTGCAGAGTTATCATAGTAAGAAAAAGGTCGGACCAACTTATTTGCAACTCGTGGGTCCCCGCTTTTTTGCCGTTTTTGTTATACACCGTTTCAAGGCTGTCCCTTGTGTACAATCTAGACATAGTATCAAAGGCGCTGTCTCCCAGTTGTACATTTGCCGGAAGGGTAACACTTGTTATCTCTCTTCCCTGGCGACTATTGGCAAACGCGTTACTCCCGATGATAGTAACGCCATCGGGAATGA
>JAISQU010000011.1 GCA_031274005.1 Spirochaetales bacterium | reverse complement strand
AAAACACCGGAAAATCAATATACCGTAAAAATCAACGGCATAGACGTTTACCACCCCTCAACCGGGGAAGTCGTTTCCGACGAGCCGGACAACATAGCCTGCTGGTTTATCGACACCGATTACAACAACGAAAGTTTCTTTGTCCGCCATGCCTACTTCCTCGGCGCCAACGACCCTTACAATGCCCTGCGCCGCGCCCTCAACACTCAAATCAACGAGGACGCATGGGAAACCTTACGTAGCGATATTTCACGCCCCTTTGATAAACCTTCATCGGGCCGCATTGCCGTTAAGGTAATAAACCATCTGGGCGACGAAGTAATGAAGGTGTTTAGGGTATGAACAAAGAGTCACAGTCAGTCCGAAAACTGTCGATATTGTAAGTAAGCTGCAAAAATTGGAGGTTTAAGTATGGAATCGGGGTATAAAAGAGCAACAGGCATTTATCTCCCTGAAGCGATAATAGATTGTCAAGGTGCCCTGATATTCTTCTTTTCCCGGATGAAGGAAAATGCATAATTATTGAATTTAAAGCTCCTGAAGTAGATGTTACAAAGCATTTGGCACAGGTAGACCAATACGCAAACCTCATTCTCAATTATACAGAAAAAGAATTTGGGTTTAAGACTTTCTATGGTTTTTTGATTGGCGAAGCTATAGAACGCCGTGATGTTCTCGGTGTTGTTGGTAATTGGGAGGAAGCCCCGCGTTTCAAATATTTTTACCGTCCTTCTTCGAAAGTTAATGCTTTTGATGACAGAGGAGACGGTTCAATTTATACAGAAGTAATAAAATATTCTGCACTGCTTGAACGCGCACAATTAAGGAATAAAATATTTATTCAAAAATTATTAAAAGAAACAGACATTATCGTTCCTCCGATAATTGACACTCCCAAAGTTGGAGTCTCTCCATGACATTAAGTATTGTATCCCACGGCTTGTTTTAACAGTCTTACTGCCTTTGCAAATAAAACTATCCGTATGGCTGCCGATAGATAACTTTTTCAAAGCCGCCTTTCAATAAGAAAGGGCTTTGTAGCCCTCATATATAAAAATCCTGCCTCGTTTAGTTGCTCCATTGGTATACAGGGCAAAAAGCACGTTATAACCGGTCAAGGGCAGGGCGGCGTCATGGCCGCAGCCGTCGCCATTATCGCCCCCGCGATTGTTTTAACCATGATCTTTCAGAAATACGTCATCCGCGGGCTTACCATGGGCGCGGTGAAAGGGTAAGAAAAATTCCCGAGGAGTTACATTAAAATCTGAAAAAAAGACAGCTCATGTCGTCCCGCTGGGGTGTGTTTTTTCTGAAATTCTCCAGAGCGGGGACGAGCAGCCGGTCGAGCTTTTCTCCCGAAGACAGGCAGCGGCGGGCAAGTTTTAAAAGGCGCTCATCGCCGAATTCCTCGCCGGCGGGGTTGTCCTGTTCGGTGATGCCGTCGGTATAGATGAGCAGCGCGTCTCCGCTTTTTATTCCGGTGCGGAAAACCGCCGGTTTTATGTCCGGCTCGACCCCTATAGGAAGATTTACCCTGGCCTTTTCCAGATTATTAATGGCGGCGTTTCGCAAAAACACATTGTGCGAATGACCCATGTCGGCGAATTGAAGCTGATGTTTGGCGGAATCGCAGATTATAAAAAATCCGGTAAGATATTTTTCCATGTGAAAGGTGCTGACTATCGATGAGTTCAAATCGGCGATTAACCCGGCAAGCCCTTCGCTTAGGGTGTCGGCCCGGAGAAAACCCCAGACCATGGATACCACAAGGGAAGCGGCAATGCCTTTTCCGGAAACATCACACAGGGCCGCGAAAAAACGGTTTTCGTCCAGATTTTTAATAAAATAAAAATCACCGCCCACTCCCTTTGCCGGAAGCGACCAGGCGTCTACGCGAATTTCCCCGGCGGAAAGTTCGTCGGCGCTCGCGAGAAAACGTTCCTGCAGCAGGCTTGCCATGGCAATGTCTCTGTTTGTCATATCAACAAAATAATTTGACAAATCCTGAAAAGATAACATACCGGTAAACCTGCCATCAGGACCTGTCAAAATGATAAAGCTGTTTCCCATCTCCGGCGCCCCGTCCCTGAGGGCGTCGCTGAGAAACTGCGAAACGGAAAAGATATTTGTTTCACCCGGAAATACCGGGGCTTCTTCCGCTATTTCCCGTACCGCCCTGTTTCCCATAAGGTCCCAGCCGAAACGTTTGCCCAGCAGCGGAAAAAGTTTGTCCCGCCTTATGATTCCCAGGGGCATAGCTGAACCGTCAACCACGCATACCGCGAAAATCCGGCGATCCCTGTCAAGAACATCCGCCAGATCCGCTATTTTTTCATCCGCGGGCACGGCTTTAAAATACCTGGCCAGTCTCTGTATGGAGTTGGGATAAGATCTCACCGGATTTCCGGTCTGAGTTTCTGCGTTTTTAACATCCTCTTGCATGCCCGCGAGTGTAATAGCTGCGGGTTAAAATACTGTTAAAAAACACATAATAACGAAAAACTCATCTCTTTTTAACCATTTGCTGAATATCGCGCTGTAGTATCAGCTTCGGAAGTCAAGCTATGGAAATACAGTTTTTTGAGAATAAGATGGACAAATCCCTTACCGTAAAAATATCGGGCGACTGCGACCTGTACAACGCCCATCACCTCTTTAATGATGTAACGGGAAGGATGAACAGCGGATGCAGGGCGATGTATGTGGATCTTTCCGGGGTGCCGTATCTTGATAGTTCGGGCGTCGGGGCGGTGATCAGAATCATTCAACACTCAAAATCAAAAAAAATAGATATTAAATTCCGGGGCATAGAAGGAACAGTGCGCAAGGTTATGCGGCTGTCAAACATACTCAGCATTATCACGGAAGACAGGCAATGAAAAACATAATTACACGAAAATTGATTGTTGATGAAAATAACGAATTGTTTGACGCCCAGGGGATGAAATACATTGCGTTAAAAAGCGATTTTTCAAGAATACGGGAATACAGCGCCAAAATACTGGAACACTGTCCAAAACAATTTCTTGAGGGAAATCTTCTTGAACAGCAATTATCGGAAATAATCAAGAACGGAATCAAGCATGGCAATAAATGCGATGCGTCAAAAACGCTCAAGGTATGGTACGACCTGCGAAACAGGGCCCGTTTTATCATTGAAGACGAAGGCGGGGGATTTAAGCGGCTTGAAGAGTGGAACAATTTTTACAGAAGGCGGCAGGAGGCTCTTTACAATAATGATTTTGATCTTTTCCTCAGGCTGGCCGCTTACCGCGGGCCGGAAAGCGATGAGTTTGACGGAGGCAGCAGCCTTATAGCGGCTCTTGAGTTCTGGAATGGCGGCATGATTTACAATGAGGCAAAAAACAAGGTTGGCGTGGTTCGGTGGTTTTCCAATGGTTCGCAATAGCCCCGCACTTTTACGAGGGAGAGAATATGACCGGGATTCGGGATAAGGCCGCGGACAGTGAAAAAAGGACAGAGAAGAAAAGACACAGGGATTTATTTCTCTTTCTTCCCTCGCGGATAATCCTGAACGAAAGAGGAGTATCCTTTTTTATGAGCCACGGCCATACGCTGCACCGTTTTGAGACTGCCGACGGGGAGCGTCATTTTGGTTTCCGCTTTGAAAGGACAGGTTTTGCGTGGCTGAAAAAGCTGCTTTTGAAAAATTATCTGAAAAAAATAGAAATACAGGTAAAGGATATAAGCGCCTGCCGGGTTCATGTGGAAGACGCTGTTAAAATGGTGTTTTTTTCTATGTTCCGCCATCGCATAAACTCATCCGTCATTGAATCTGTCTACGATTCCCCCATGCTGCGGGCATGGAACAGGGCAAATCCAAAAAAATCCATAGGCCCCGGCGTAAAAATAGCCGAAGAATCTTTCAGGGAACTGCTCAATTCCAGAATGCCCGGCAAGATGGAGGATCTCAAAAGCGAGTTGTTCCATAAAATTATAGAAACTCTTCCCCCTTCGTTTATTGAAACGCGGGAAGATCCGCGGGACCTTCATAATTTTGTCAGGGAATTGATTGCTGACCTTAATGCTCTTATTCTTTTCGTCCTTGCCGGAAGCAGGGGCGAGGACAGGGCCCGGCTGATTCAAAATATCTGCAAAGTGATAATTGAGTTTATTCACCGCTTTGATATTCTTAATCTCGCCTCGTTTCTGGCTATAGAACTTGTTTCCGCGGCGGAAAGATCTTCCCTCGTAAGAATGCTGGAAATCTCAGATGATATAAAAAGCATACTCGAAAGCCCGGACAGAAGAAAATCAATAATGAGCCAGAAGCGCTTCCGGGGTGCCACCGTTGTTCTGGCCGTTCCCCCGGATATCCCGCCGGAAAACCGCAGGCTCAGGTTCCGGCTTTCGGTGTACAACGACGGGGCCGACGCTCAGGCCGAGCGTAAACTGATGGAAGATTTTACCGAACGAAGCTATACTTTTAAGGACGGTCGGCATCTTGAGGAGTTTTTCAAACGCAGCGGGCGGGAGCCCGGCGTGTATGAAGATAACGGGATGTGTTTTTATTACCTTACCATACTGCAGGAGCAATGCCGGAAAAACAATATTCTGCTGGACGCTACCGTGAAAAGTTCCCATTCCGGGGAATCGGTTGTAACGACGCTGTGGTTTGGTTTTTGAGCGGAACTCATCGGCTCCTAGAGGGGCAGCCTTATCCTGAATACCGAACCTTCTCCCGCGTGGCTTTCCACTTCCACCGCGCCGTGGTGCAGCAGGACTATGTGGCGGACTATGGCAAGCCCAAGACCTGTTCCGCCGGGGTCCTGTCTGCGGCTCCGGTCAACACGGTAGAAGCGCTCAAAAATACGGTCCAGGTGTTCGGCGGGGATGCCTATGCCCTCATCCCTTACCGAGATAACAAGCTCTCCCCCGTTCATCTCCGCCTCAAGGGACACCGTTGAGGCGGGGGGCGAATATTTTACCGCGTTGTCCAGCAGATTGACCAGGGCCTGTACGATAAGGGCGCCGCAAAGTTTTGCCGAAAGATCGGGCGGACTCTGGACGGCTATGCGTATCTTTTTTTCCCGAGCCTGGAACCTGGCGGAATCGGCCGCCTCCTCAAGGATTTGCCCCACGTCTGTTTCTTCTATATCGGGGCGGGTCACTCCTTTGTCTTCAAGGCTTACCAGGCTTAAAAGATCGTTGGTGAGGTTTTCCATGGTCAGCGCATTTTTTTCTATAATCCCGATGATATGGCGAAGCTGTTTCCTGCCGGCCGGCGGCGAATTCAGAAGGGTTTCGGCGAACCCTTTTATAATCTGAATGGGAGTGCGCAGCTCATGGGACACGTTGGCCGCGAAATCCCTGCGGACTTGCTCCAGCTTATAAAGGCGGGTGATGTCGCCAAGTACCATCACGACTCCCCCGCGGCCCGCCGCCGGCGTTTGCGGGTCTTCGGGGCGCTCCAGAGAAGAGGCGAAAACACGAAAGCGGCGCTGAACGGCGGCCGTATGACACTGCACCTCCAGTTCCCCGGGGGCTTCCCCGGCGAGCACGCGCTGTGCGGCTTCTTCCAGTTCGGTTGAGCAGGTCGCTTCAAGCAGCGAGAGGGCCCTGATGTCCGCTTCTGCGTCTATGCCGAAGAGAATTCTGGCCTGCCTGTTGACCATGTGGAGCATGAGTTTTTCATCCATGGCAAAAACAGCTTCCGACATGCCGTTGAGTATGGCCTCAAGACGCGCGCCCGCAGCCTGCGCCGATTCTATACGCGAGCTTAATTCGGCAGCCATGGACTTGAGCGCCTTTTCGAGGGTGAGGAATTCCCCTGTGCCGGAGATGAGCTTGGGGGAGTTTATGACCTTGTGAAAGGTGTCCGCGGAGTGTACCGATTGGGCTATCTCCACAAGGCGGGCAAAGGAGCCGGAGAGGGATCGGGAAAAAAGATAAACCGCTCCCAGAGCGGCAAAAACGAGAACGCTCCCCACAAAAAGAAAGGGAGGGGCGGCTCCTGATACGCGCCGCATGAAATTCGGCGCCTCCACGGACAGGCGGAAAACTCCCAGTATCCGCTGCGGGCCGGCGGGAAGTTCAGGGCCATAGACCGGCAGGGCGGCATAGAGCAGTTCCCCGTTCAGGCTTGTTGACCTGCGCCGCGCGACTGCTTCTGTTCCCGCGAGCGCGGCTTTTACTTCGGGTCTGTCACCGTGATTTTCAAGCCCGCCGGCGGGAAAGCGGGAATCTGCCAAGACCTCTCCGTCTTTGCCTATGAGGGTGAGCCGGTACGGGCCGGGAAGGCCGGCCAGCCACGAGACCGGGGCGGCTGTTTCGGCCCCCTCAAAGTACGCTCGTACACGTTCCTCCGGAAGGGCCGACGCAAGAAGCCGGGCGGTATTGCGGATATTCTGGATATTGATTTCATAGTACAGGGAATCCATAAAAAGAAGTACGCAGATCATAAAGGACAGGGAGAGTCCCAGGGTGCTTAAAGCCAGAACCAGAAGGCTTTTACGGAAAACGGTTTTCATGCTTTTCTGAAACGATAACCGACTCCGCGTATTGTTTCAATCATTTCCCCGGCGCGTTTCAGTTTTTTTCTCAGCGCGAGAATCTGCACGTCAACCGAGCGGTCGGTCACAGGATAATCCGGGCCGTGGACGGCGGCTATAATCTGGTTGCGGGAAAAAACAATATCGGGGTGGGACACAAAATGCAGGAGCATGGCAAACTCAGTGGCCGAAAGATCCAGAGCTTTGCTTTCCCAGGAGGCTTCGTGCCGCAGGGCGTCTATTTTGAGGCTGCCCGCCTGCCAGAGTTTTTTTTCGGCGGGGCTGTCTCCGGTTTCTTCGATCCGCCGCAGGGCGGCCCGTATCCGGGCTATGAGTACGCGGGGGCTGTAGGGTTTTACGACATAATCGTCGGCGCCAAGTTCCAGGCCGGTAACAATATCCGGCTCCTCACCCTTCGCGGTGGCGAGGATGACCGGAACGCCCTTCCATCTGGTTTCCGCCCTGATTCTTTTCAGCGCGCGAAAGCCGTCCATGCCGGGGAGCATGATGTCAAGGATTACGCAGTCCGCCCCGTGTTTTTCGAGCAGGCTTATGCCTTCTTCGCCTGTTTTTGCCTGAAGGAGTTTCCATCCCTCGCCGGCAAAAGCAAGGCAAAGCATTTCCTGAATTTCCGGATCGTCTTCAATGATGAGTATGGCGTCCTTATTCATTGAGTTCTTCATGCCTGCTTTCGATCATATAAATTATAGCCTCGCAAATATTGGTAATATGATCCCCCATGCGTTCAAGGTCGCCGGAGGTGTGGAGGAAGCGGAGCGCTTTTTTCAGGAGTTCAGGGCGCTTTTTCATCAGTCTCAGCATCTCCTCCGAGAGTTTTTTATGCTCGCCGTCAATGATGTCGTCCATGGCGGCGGCCTGCCGCGCGGCTTCCGCGTCCTGCTTCAGGTACGCCGAAATGCAGGCGCGTATCATCTGCTGCCCGGTTTTTACCATGCGCTCCAGCCGCCCCATGGCGCGGAACGACGCCTTCCCCGACAGCTTTATCGCCGTCTTTGCCAAGTGTACCGCATGATCCCCCGCGCGTTCAAGATTCACCGTGATCTTTAGTATGGTAAAAATCTCCCGCAAATCGCGGGCGACCGGCTGCTGGGTGGCGATGAGTATGACAGCCGCGTCCTCTATTGTAAGCTGCATTGTATTGACCACAGCGTCGCCTTCCCTGACAGTTTTCGCCAGTTCCTTGTCGTTATTCTGAAGGGCAGAAAGGGCTTTTCCAAGACCCTCCTCAACCAGGGACGACATGGCAAGAATATCGTGGCGTACGCGCTCAAGGGCTTCTGAGAAAATTATTCGTTTATTTTCCATAATTATCCGAACCTTCCTGAAATATAATCTTCTGTTCTTTTGTCTTCGGGGTTTGTAAAAAGTGTTTTGGTGTCATTGTATTCGATAAGCTCTCCCAAAAGGAAAAACGCGGTTTTGCCGCTTACCCGCGCGGCCTGGTGCATAGCGTGGGTCACAAGGATTATGCTGTAGTCCATTTTAAGTTCCCCTATCAGTTCTTCTATTTTTCCTGTGGCGATGGGGTCAAGGGCGCTTGTCGGCTCGTCCATTAAAATGATTTCCGGTTCCATGGCTATGCTCCGGGCTATGCAGAGCCGCTGCTGCTGGCCGCCGGAGAGGCTCAGGGCCGGTTTTTTCAGCCGGTCTTTTACCTCGCCCCAGAGGGCCGCCCTGGTAAGGGACTTCTCAACCAGTTCTTCGAGTTTCCGTCTGCTGCGCAGTCCCTGCATCCTCTTGCCGTACGCTACATTGTCAAAAATACTCATGTTAAAGGGATTCGGTTTCTGGAACACCATGCCGACCCTGGTCCGCAGTTCGGTCACATCCATGTCCCCGTATATGTCCTCCCCGTCAAGCAGAACGCTGCCCCTGACGCGGCAGGAAGGAATAAGGTCGTTCATGCGGTTAAGTATTCTGATGAAGGTCGATTTTCCGCAGCCCGATGGGCCGATGAGGGCGGAGACCTCCTGACGGGCAAGGGAAAAATTGATTTTTTTCAGCGCCTGAAAATCGCCGTAAAAAAAATCCAAATCCTTGACGTCAACCTTGTTTCGCCCCAAGTCGGGGTTTTCCCCGCAGGCTGCGGCTTCCTGCGGGGGAAGAGTTTCCCCCGACAGTACTTCAGTGGATATCATTGGTTTCCTCCCATTCTTTTTTTGAACCACCAGGTGATGATCTTTGTCGCTGTGTTGATTATCAGTACCAGTATGATGAGCACTCCGGCGGTGGCGAAGGCTATACCGAAGTCATCAGGATTGATCGCTTCTTTTGTCAAATAATACAGGTGTATGGTCAGGGTGCGGCCGGACTCAAAAATTGATTCCGGAAGGTTCCGGGTAATCCCCACTGTAAGGAGCACCGGGGCGGATTCCCCTACCACCCTGCCTATGGCGAGTATCGCCGATGTGACTATGCCCGGCAGCGCCGGAGGAATAACCACAAAAAAAATCGTCTGAAATTTTGTCGCCCCCAGGGACAGGCTGCCCTACCGGAAAGAATCGGGAATGGTTTTCAGGGATTCTTCCACGGTTCGTATGATTACAGGCAGAATCATGATGCTCAAAGTAAAAGCCCCGGCTGCGATGGACTGGCCGAACTTAAAAACGCGGCAGAACATTAACAGGCCGAAAAGACCGTAGATGATTGACGGTATGCCCGCGAGGGTTTCAATGGCCAGACGCAGCAGGCGGATTACAGGCGTGTTGCCCGAATACTCGTTAAGGAAAACCGCGCTCATTATCCCTACAGGAAGCGCAATAAAAAGAGAAACCGCCACCAGGTAAAAAGTCGTGACGACCATGGGAAAGACGCCGCCTGATTCCGCAGGCCTGAAAATAAAGGAAAAGCTAAGAAATCCCGCCGACTGAATAAGTATATAGGCAAGAATCGAAAAGAGGATGAGCGCCACCATGACAAGACCGGCCGCCATGAGGCCGTACAAGAGGCCGTCACGGAATTTTCTTTGCGTAATCATTTTTCCTCCGTTTTTCGCTTCACAGTCAGGGGCGCCTTCGCCTCTTCGCGGTCCGACCGGGTGTATCTGAGGATGAGGCTGTTCAGAGCCAGGATAAGGACGAACAGTACGACGCCGATTGAAAACAGCATTTCGTTATGCCGGCCTTCGGCGTATCCCATTTCAAGGGCTATGGTTGCGGTGAGGGTGCGTATGCTGTCCGTGAGTCCCCGTATGAGCTGGGGGGAGTTCCCCGCCACAAGGATAACGGCCATAGTCTCGCCCACGGCGCGTGATATTCCCAGAATCACCGCGGCTATTACCCCCGACTTCGCGTGGGGCAGCGCTACAGCCCAGGCTGTCTGCATTTTACTTGCCCCCAGGGACAGGGAGGCTTCCCGTATGGAATCGGGAAAGGCCCTGAGGGACGCTTCGGTTATGGTAATTATCGTGGGGAGTATCATGACGCCGAGCACCATTGCGGCCGCGAGCAAACCGTTTCCCGATGGCGCGTGGAATGTGTTTTTTACCCACGGGACTATGACCATGAGGCCGAAAAAACCGTAGACCACGGAGGGAATTCCCGCGAGCAGTTCTATGCCGCTTCTGATAAGGGAAGCCGTTTTTAAGGGAATAAATTCCGCAAGAAAAACGCCGGAAAGAATAGCCAGCGGAAGCCCCAACAGTATCGCGCCGAAACTTACCATGATGGTTCCCAGTATCATCGGCAATATGCCGTACACCTTGTTGTAGGTAGGCCTCCACTCAAGACCGGTTATAAAATAAAAAAAATTGCCGGGCTTTTCGGGCAATAAAATGTGTATCTTTGATGTTACGCCCGGCAGATCCCCCGGATAGCTTATCGTGTATGTATAAGCCCGCGGATACGTTATCTCACCGTTTTCATTTTTGGAAAATGTGAGTTTTTTTTCCGGGTCTTTCTCCGCGTTGTTTACTGCTATTTCCAGAGACCCTGAAATTCCGGGGTTGGAAAAACTGACCAAAATTCTATCGGACTCAGGGGGAATATCGATAAAGGTTGTGTGGTTCCGGTAGACATTCCCGTTTACGGTTATCTCCCGCATTCTTTCAGGAACGATACGTATTCCCGAAGCCGTTGAAAAAATAAAAGGACCCGCGCCCTGAATAAAAACAAAGATTAAAATGGAAGCCAGCGCAAGTACCGAGGTGAGCGACATTACCCGGAAAAGGTGTTTGAAAAAAATGTCGGCCCCTTTGCGGTTTATCGCCATATTTCCCCCGTAAACAGGCAGGAAGAGAAGGCGGGAGTTCCCGCCTTCTCTTCGCCCTTTTGTTTGTTGATGCTTGCCCGTAATTATTTTACGGAAATCCAGCTTTTTTTGACGATGGCCTGTCCTCCGTCCGTCAAAATCCAGTCAAGAAAAGCCATGGTTTCGCCGTTAAGGCTTCTGCCTTTTTTTGTGAGGAGGAGGAAGGGCCTGGCGATTTTGTAGCTTTTGTTTACCACATTGGCGGTAGTAGCGGCCACGCCGTCTACGCTCAGGGGCTTCACCGAATTATCCACCGAACCAAGGGAGATGTATCCTATAGCGTCGGCGTTGCGGGAGATTTCGGCTTTTACCGCGCCGGTTCCGTCAAACTCTATGGCGCCCTTTACCAGTTTGTCCTGAAATTTGACAATTTCCTCAAAAGCACCCCTGGTTCCCGAACCCGGTTCCCGCGCGACCACGGCGATTTTTCCGGCTTTTCCGCCAACCTGGCTCCAGTCGGTAATCGCGCCCGTATAAATATTGCGGATTTGCTCTATGCTCAGGTTCGAGGCGGGGTTACCCGTGTTAACGATAACCGCGATGCCGTCTATGGCGATAAGGTGTTCGTCAATGCCTGTTCCGATTTCCGCCGGACTCAATTCACGGCTGGACATTCCAATCTCCGCTGTTTCCGCCGGAACCGCCTTGATGCCGTCGCCGGAGCCGGTCGCGCTGATATTGAACTTGACATTGCCGCGTACCTTTGCGTATTCTGCTATCAGCATTTCCATCAGGGGGCTTACCGAGGTGGAACCCGCTACCGTTACGGTATACGGGGCGGGCGTGGAACTTTGCGCCGCGCCGCTTCCGCCCTGTTCGCCTGAGCCTCCCGCGAAAACAGAAACGAGAGCCGCGGCCATCATCAGAAAGAGAATAGAAAGTTTTTTCATGCTTACTCCTTAAATTAAGTTGCCGCCACTGTACCGGCGCGCTGTTAACAGAGTATGAATGAGTTGTTAAAATTCGGTTAATTAGACTTGTTCGGAAACCCCGCCGGATTTCCCGCAGTGTCTCAGAATTTTGCGTTAAAAGACAGCGAAATTGAACGGTTTTTGTTGCCCTGCAAACTTCTAAACTTCTCGGGTGCACCCAAACTTCTCAGTAATTCCAAATTTGAAAAAATTTGTCCTGCAATCCCCAAAAGCATTCAAATTGTCAGCAATTTGAATGCTTTTACCCATAAAAAACGCTTCCAGACAGCAATACCATATTTAG
>JAISQU010000355.1 GCA_031274005.1 Spirochaetales bacterium | reverse complement strand
CGGATATGGCCGGGGCGATAAAAAAAGCGAACGGCTTCGGTCCGCCGCTAGAGAGAGCTTTTTTTATCGCCCCGGTCTTTGTGTTTAGTTTACCATGAGTTTAAATTTGGAATTGCTGTGGTGCTTATGCCCTGCCCGCAATTTCCGTGAAAGCCCCGCCCCACGAGGCTTGACATATTTCAGAACACGTAGTATAACCTAACTAAGATAGCTATCCATAACAAAAGGAGCGCAAAATGACGGCTAAGGCGGCGGAAAAACCGGCGGGGAGGAGCGCCCGGCTTGGGGTTTTTCACCATCACATCTACGAATATAAGAAAGGGCTGCGAAATCTTATTCTGTACACCGGGCGCAGCGATGACAGGCGGCAAATAGAAGAGCGGCTTGCGCGTGAGGGAATCGCCTGCCTTGTCAGGGAAGTTACGCCGGGAAAGATTAACGTGTTTTTCGGGGCCCCCGTGTGCATACAGGTTATAAAGAGTTTCGGCGCGAAACCTCTTGCCGCGTTTACCGGCGAAGAGGATTTTATGCTGGGCATTATGCTTGGGTACGACAGGCTCAAACAGTGCGAACGCTATCTGGGCAGGCCTCACGGGCGCGGGCAAATTTTTTTTACGCAAAATATTAGCTAAGACTAATATACAAACCTATTAAGGAGTTTATCATGAAAATCTGTGTTGCATACTGGAGCGGAACAGGAAATACCGGCGCCATGGCGCAGGCCGTCGCCGAAGGCGTGAAGGCCGCGGGGGGCGAAGCGGTTCTCGCGGAAGCGGGAAAGGTAAAACCCGATGAGATTCTGGCCGCGGACGGGATTGCCCTTGGCTGCCCCGCCATGGGCGCGGAAATTCTGGAAGAAGAGGCGATGGAACCCCTTGTCACGGAACTTGCCGCAAAAGGAACCGGGGACAAGCCCGTGGGTCTTTTCGGCTCGTACGACTGGGGCGACGGGCAGTGGATGCGCGACTGGTCGCAAAGGATGAAGGCCGCGGGCAGCAAACTGATAGCCGAAGGGGTTATCGCGCAGCTCGCCCCCGACGCCGCCGCCCTTGAGGCCTGCGCCGCTCTGGGGAAAAAACTGGCCGGCGCGTAAAGCCTGAAAAAGGAACATACATGAAAGCTCTTGTTGTTTATTCCAGCCGCACAGGAAATACAGAAAAAATCGCCCGCGCCATTCACGCGGCGATGCCCCGGGGAACCGGGCTTGCCGGCCCGCGGGACGCGCCGGACCCGGAGGGTTTTGATTTTATCGCTCTGGGTTTCTGGGTAGACAAGGGAAACGCTGACGCGCAGAGTCTGGAATACATAAAAAAGATACGCGAAAAGAAAGTCGGCCTTTTTATGACGCTGGGGGCCCGGCCCGATTCTGAACACGCGAAAAAATGCATGAACAGCGTCAAGGCCCTGCTGGAACCCAGAAATACGGTCATCAGAGAATTCGTCTGTCAGGGGAAAATTGACCCCGCCCTGACAAAAATGTTTGAAAGTTTTCCCGCGGATCATCCCCACGCAATGACAGACGAAAGACGCGCCCGGCATGAGGAGGCGGCAAAACACCCCGACGAAAACGACCTTGCCCGCGCCGCCGCCTGTTTTGAAAACATCGCCGTGGAACCGGAAAACCCGCGATGAAAAAAATCCTTGCCGTCTTTTTCGTGTTCGCGGCGCTGAGCCGGATCTGCGCGGCTTTTGAAGCAAGCGACGCAACGCATTTTACGGATGACAGAGGGCAGGCAGTCAGCCTGAAAAACCCCGTACAAAAAATCGTGTCCCTGGAGCCGGCCCTGACGGAAACCCTATACATCATAGGGCAGTTTGACAAAGTGGTCGGCCTTGCCCTTTCCGAGTCATCCCTGAACTGGCCGGAGGCGGTAAAAGAAAAGACCTCCGTAGGCAGCATCCGCAATGTTTCGCTTGAAACGCTTGTCGCCCTTGAGCCGGATCTGGTCATAGGTTCGGCCATGAGCGAACGGGGTCTTGCGGCCGCCGCGAAGCTGGGCATTCCCACGGCTTTTATCAGCCCGAACTCGCTGGATGAAATTCTGCGCACAATGAAGGCCCTGGGCAGGCTTCTGGGCGCGGAGGAAGCCGCGCGAAAAACCGCCGATGAGTATGCCCTGCGAATCGAAGAGATACGGCGTAAAGCGCCGGGACAAAACAGTACGGGTTTTTTCGTGTACGCCGTTAATCCCATTATGATTTTCGGCGGCGGCAGCCTGCCCGGCGAAGTCCTGAATCTCGCGGGCATACGCAACCCGCTGGCAAAGGTCAGTTTCAGCCGGCCCGCCATATCGCAGGAAGAAATACTCGCCGCCGACCCGGATTATATTTTTCTGGCCATGGGCGCCGCGGCCTCGCAGGCTGATTTAAAAAACCATCCATTCTGGAGCAGGCTGCGCGCGGTCAAAAACGGAAACCTTATGGCGCCGCCCGCGGAATATTATCTGCGTCCAAGTCCCCGGATCGTTCTGGGCGTTGAAGCGTTTTACGATTTTGTCTACGGCGGCCGCAGATAATGCTCACCTCAAGAAAGCACACCCTGAGCGCGGTTTTTCTTCTGGCGGGAAGCATCTGCGCGCTTTCGGCGTGGATACTGGGCATGGGCGCCGTGCGCGTACCGCCGTCGGAAATCCTGAATATTATTGCCGGCCGCTTCGGCATTTCCGCGAATCCGCCCGCGGAAACAACGCGCGTGATTATCGAAAATCTGCGGCTGCCCCGCATCATAGCCTCTTTGCTGGTTGGCGCGGCGCTGGCATCTTCGGGCGCGGCTCTCCAGGCATTATACCGCAATCCCATGGCGGACCCGTACATTATCGGCATATCCTCCAGCGCGTCACTGGGAGCGATTGCGGCTTTTTCGCTGAAATTGTCCGCCTACTGGTACGGGCCGGCGGCTTTCACGCTTTCGCTTTTAACGGCGCTCTTCCTGTACAGCCTGTCGCGGCGCGGGCGGGGAACCTCCGTTACGCTGCTGCTGCTTTTCGGCATAGGCATTTCGGCGCTCTACGGAGCGCTGGGCTCTTTTCTTTTGTACGGCGCGGGAGAAGCGGGCTTCTCCGTGCTTGTCTGGCTTATGGGCTACCTGGGCAACATAGGCTGGGAGCAGCTGCGCATTATGGCGCTGCCCGTACTGGCGGGTATAGGCATTCTGAATCTTCTCTCGCGGGAGCTGAATCTTCTTCTTACAGGAGAGGAAGAAGCCCTGTACCTGGGCATGAACGTAGAACGCGTCAAGAAAATCCTGCTTGCCGTTACATCCCTTATTACAGCCCTGTCGGTGGCATACGGCGGGGTCATAGGATTTGTCGGCCTTGTCGTTCCCCACTGCCTGCGGCTTCTTTTCGGCGCGAACCATAAACGGCTTGTGCCCCTCGCCTCTCTGGGCGGCGCGCTCTTTCTGCTTCTGGCCGATACCGCGGCGCGTACTGTTATGGCGCCCATAGAGCTTCCCCTGGGAGTCCTCACCTCTGCGGTTGGCGCGCCTGTCTTTCTTTTTTTGCTTTTGCGCTCACGGCGGAGTCTTGCGTGATGATTCGGGCCGAGGGGGTCTGTATTTCATACGGCCCGAGGAAAATTCTGGAGGAGATTAATTTCGAGGCCGCGGCGGGGGAGTTTTTCTGCGTTCTCGGCCCCAACGGAAGCGGAAAAACAACTTTAATGAAAAGGATATGCGGTTTTCTGGACGGAGAGGGCAGCATAACGATAAACGGCCGCTCCCTGAAAGATTTCAGGCGAACGGAGATCGCGCGTATGGTTGCGGTTGTTCCCCAGCGCAGCGCGCTCACCGGCGGCCTTACGGTGAGGGAAACCGTGGAACTGGGATGCTACGCCGCGCACAGGCAGTCCGCGCAGCCGGGTCCGTGCGGCGGTGTCATCGAAAAAGTTATAAAAATTCTGAACCTCCAATCGTGCGCGGACCGCGATGTAGCGAGCCTGTCCGGCGGCGAGTTTCAGAAAGTTCTTCTCGCGCGGGCGCTTGCCCAAGAGTCCCGCATACTTATTCTTGATGAGGCGACGGCCCATCTGGATATACATCACGCGCTGGAAATATTTTCGCTGGTAAAAAATCTCACGCGCACCGACGGCCTTACGGTACTCGCCGTTGTGCACGATATAAATCTGGCCGCGGCCTTTGCCGACCGCATCATGATACTGAATAAGGGCAGGTGCGCGGGCATACAGACGCCTGAAAAAATACTTACCCCGCGGATGCTGGAAGATGTTTTTCGCATCACGGCGGAGATACTGCGGACAGCCGGCGGACACATAGCGGTTGCGCCCAGGCTCACGGAGAAAAGCTCATGGAATTGACGCTGGACAAAAGACTCAGATCCCACCACGAGGTTACCGCGGGGCTGGATAAAATGTTCCCCGCGCGCGTGTCCGCCAAGGGATACCTGAAAGGCATTCTCCGCACAGCCGCCGCGGATCCCGCGGCGATATACCTGCATATTCCGTTTTGTTCAAAAATCTGCGGATTCTGCAATCTGAGGCGTTCTCTGGCGGACAAAAGGCTTGCGGACTATCATACGCAGCTTCTGGAGCAAATAAAAAAGGCGGCCGCCTGGCAGCGCTTTCAGAGCGGGCCCTACGCTGCTGTGTATTTCGGAGGGGGAACGCCGACAATATTTTCCGCGCGGCAGTTAAAGGATGTCCTGTCCGCGCTGCGCGAGAGTTTTCCCCTGACAGCGGAAACAGAAATTTCCGTTGAAACATCCATAAGCGAGCTTACCGACGAGAAACTCGCTGTTATGAAAGACCTGGGGGTTAACCGCCTGAGCATAGGGGTGCAGTCTTTTCAGGACCGCGCCCGCAGGCTTCTGGGCAGAAACGGTTCGGCCGCCCGCGCCGCGCTGCGGATACGCGAAATCATTGCCGGATTCAAAAATACGGGGATCGACCTCATTTACAATTACCCGGACCAAAGCGAAGAGGAACTTGAGGCGGAACTCCGGGCGGCCCTTGACCTTGATATAGCGGGGGCCAGCGTGTACGCCCTTATCCTGATGGAAGGCTCAGCCCTGGACAAACGCATACGCGGCGGCAAGCTCAAGGCCCCCGCCGGGCTGGACAGGGAAAAACTTTTTTTTCAGAAAATTCTCGCGGCCTTCCGCGAAAAAGGTTTTGAATTCCTTGACCCCACAAAATTTGTCCGTCCCGGCAGGGACCGCTACGAGTATATCCGCGTACAAAATACCTGGAAAGATGTTCTTGCCCTGGGTACGGGCGCGGGCGGAAGGCTTGGCGATTACGTCTATTACAACGCGCCGCTGCCCATACCGCCCTGGGAATTTCCCGTATCGCGCATGGGGCGCGTTGTTTCGCGGGAACAGGTTATACTCGAAAAAATCGCCGGCAGCAGCCAGCTCGGGCGTTTTGCCGCCGGCGAGGCGGAGGACCTGCGGGAGAGCTACGCGGCGATATTGAAGCATCTTGAAGAGAAGGGTATGCTGAGCCTGCATGAGAATGAGTACCGTTATACCGATGAGGGACTTTTCTGGGCAAATACCGCGAGCCGGTATATTATTGAAGAGCTGGCGGCGGCAATGAACGCGGCTGCTTCCGGCGTAAAGAAGCGGCTTCTGCGGAAACTCCCGCCGCTGCGGGCGGCTGCGGCGGTTTTGGGTCTTGTGTGTACCGGCCTGGGCTTTGCCGGAATAGTCCTGCCCCTTTTGCCGGCGACTCCGTTTTTTCTCGCGGCCCTGTTTCTCTTTGCCCGCAGTTCGCGGCGGTTTCATGCATGGCTCATGGGTAAGCGCTTTATCGCGAAACCCATAGAGGACTACCGCAGGAGAGGCGGACTTACGGCGGGCAGGAAGTTCCGCATTTTAGCTTCTGTTTTCGGGATAATGACGCTTTCCGCCCTGCTTATCGGGAAAAAGCATGTGTGGATAATCCTCGGGGCGATTTTCGCGGTTAAACTTTTTTTGTTTATCTTCGTTATCAAAACAGTGAAAACCGACCAAGAAGCCCGCAGTTAATAGTGATGGCCGAAGCCGATAAAGGCTTCAAGGCGCTTCCATTCTTTACCGTCCGCGTCTTTGCGGGGCGCGAAACCCGTCAGTTTGCGGTCGCCGGAAAACGCTTCAAGGTCAAGGCCCAGGGAGGCCCGCAGATAAATACTGCGGCTTAGAAAAACGGGAAAGCAGACCACCTCCAGGCCGGCGGAATAATACATTTCGCTGAGTTTGAAGGCTTCTCCCCTGCGCTTGACAAGGGCGGCGTCGAAGAAGGGGCCGGCGTGAACTTCGAGATAAGGGTCAAGAAACCAGACCCACATTTTTACGGGAAGATCCAGATTCAGAAAAATGGCGGCGTCGCCCCGCAGCCGGTCGTCGAGGATGCCGCGGATGGGCTGGCCCACCTCATCATCATCCTCAGGGCCGCGCTCCTTAAAGAACTGATAGAAGCCGGACAGGCGGCCCGATACGCCCATAAACGATAAAGCCTTGTGGCCCACGGCCTCCCACTGCACACCGTTTCTCCACTCATGTTCCCTGAGATTCCAGGCAAACTCGTTTGTTACCGAAAGGTCGGCGCCTTCCCGGAAGTTTTTCTTCCAGTCGATGCGCGAGGCGAAAATCCTGTGAGAAAAACCCGGCTCCGTACCGCGGCGGTCTTCCGAAAGATCCTTGTCCGGCCTATATTTGACGCGGGTAAAAACATCGGGACGGTATTTGAGGCTGCCCAGCCGCCCAAGTTCCGCGGGCAGGGTAAAATCCGAACCAAACAGGAGTTTGCTTGAATTGTAATAGTGATCTGCGTAAAAGTCATCGTCCTTGTAGTAAAACCCCTGCACATATTCGAGGGTCCAGATTTGTTCGTTATAAGGAAAATCCACCGCAAGCCCGGCCTCCGACTTGAGCTTCCAGCCATTGCTTTCGGTTGTGTACTCGGCCTTCTCCAGGGCGCGCAGCCGCCAGTCATGCCGGAAAAGCCGGAAGGGCAGGAGAAACTGTAATTCCTGTTCAAAACCATTGGAATTTTCCCCGCTGCCGAGGATATAGTCTATGTCAAGTTTCAGGGGCTCCATGGAGCCGAAAAAGTTGTTGTCGCGCAGCCGTATGCCCAGAAAAGTGCCCTTGTTTGAATCGAACTTCAGATGAGGCAGGCCGAGCATGTTCCAGGTGTCCGCGGCCACGACAAAAACCTGTACACGGCGGCTGCCGCCGGTATCCTCCACCGTGCAGGTGACGCTTCCGGTTTCGAGTACCCTTTGGGAGTGCAGGACCAGTTCCCTGTCAAGAAGATACGCCTCAAGCTCTTCCCGCGAATTAAAGCGCGCGCCTTTTTTTATTTCGAGTTTTTTTTCGAGAATCCGGGGCTGGGTTCTGCCTTCCAGTTGAAAAAAGACTTCTTCGATAATATAAACAGCCGGTTCAGCGTCGGGCGGCGCTCCTTCCTGAGCAGGAGGGGCGGCAAAAACGGATCCCGCGCACAGGAATATGAGCAGAACCGGCAGTAAGGCCGCGCGCCCCACAGAAGCCCGCCGGACTTCCAACGAAGGCGGACCAAAGCGCAACAGGCGCCTGATTAATCGCATGTTCACATAATACCCCGGAACGGCAGGAGTTTCAAACCGGACAAACTATAAAGTAACGGAGCTGGTTCCAAAATGAAAACCATAATCATTCGCGCGCATTTTTGCATGCAAAAACCGGGCTTTTCGGGGCTGCGCTATCGCTCCGGCCCCGGCTGCGCCGTGGCTAAACCCCTGCAATCCCTTGCGCCCCACGGGTTTCAA
>JAISQU010000298.1 GCA_031274005.1 Spirochaetales bacterium | reverse complement strand
CCCCATGGTCTCATACATCAATTCCTGCCTGCCGAAAAACTCGTCTTCAGCGCCCGCGGGCGGCGGGAGTAAATCCAGAACCGTCTCCAGAAAAACCCTGCCGTTATTGCGCATACTCGTGGAAAGAAGAGCGTCGTTGACGGCCTCGCGGGTATCGGGTTCCACAAAAAAAATATCGAGCAAAACAGCGTTTTCCCTGTCCTCCTGGTTTTGAATATGAGAAAGGGCGTCCAGCAGATTCGCGTGACGGTAGCGGGGAAAAGGCCAGCGGCCAAAAGTGTTCAAACTGTTAAAATCGATTCCCAAAATCACAATATCGGGCGAGACGCCGGGGTTTTGATTGGTCCGGATAACTCCTTCCCGAATCTGCCGGCTGCCCGACTCGGTTTTCAGGTTAAAATGAATATCCAGCGTCCGCAGCTCAAGCCAGTCAGGAATACGGGTAAGATGTTTACCCGAAAGAAGAAGGCAAATAACACCCGCGGCAATAACAAATCCGAAATATCTGGTTTCAAAAAATCTTGACCGCTTTTTCGTCGCCGCCATTTTTCTCCGGCCCTCCCGCCGCCCTGCCGCGTCATTTTTGGATTTTATTCTGCGCTTCCAGGAAAATTATACGGTTATAGGCAAGTTTTGTCCAACTGCTGCCGGGGTATTCTTCAACAAGGCGGTTATAATGGGTTTGCGCGTCTTCGAAGGTTTCCCCCGCTTCGGCAAGCCTGCCCAGGGAAAAAAGAACACGGGGCATGTCGGGAAAAGCCGCGGAAAACTTTGTAACTACCTGAGTCAGGGCTTCCGCCGCTTTATCGGGCCGGCCCGCTTCTTCCCAGGCGGCGCAGGCGTTCTGAAGCGCAAAAGGCGCGTAATAGGTCTTTGGGTGTTTTTCCGCCAGAACCATCCAGAGTTCGGCCGCCTTTTCATACTCCTTTTTCCTGAAAGCGATGGAGGCGAGTATGTCCTGAGCCCTCATCTGCGCGTACAGATCCGGGAACTCCTTAATAATGGCCTGTGCCGCCGCCGCGAGATCCTCTTCAAGGACGCCGGCCTTTGCCACAATATCCACCGCGGCGTTTTCCTTTTCCGCTTCGTCTTTTGCCGCAAGCCAGTCTGTATACTGCTGCTGAACCGCTTCGATCCGCGCCGAAGACACTTCTATCCTGTTTTTGCGTACCTGTAGGGCGATAACAAGCCCCAGAAGGCAGACAATAAGGACTGCGAAAAAAACAATAAGCGCTTTGCGCCTGCGCTGAATAAAAAATGAAAGCGCTTCGGTAAAATTCCGCTGTTCCGCGGCGTGTTCTCCTGTCGCCATTTATCAAACTCCTTACTTGCGTATTTCAAGTTCTTTTACAAGTTTTGTTAAATATGTCCGCTGAATCCCCAGGGCCTTTGCCGCAGCGGTCTGATTCCATTTGTGATTCTTGAGAGTAGCGGCAAGAAAACTTTTCTTGAAGCCATGAATGGCGTCCCGAAAGTTTTTGCCGCTGTAGCTGCCTTCCCGCTCTCCCCTCTCCATGGGCAAAAGCAGATCTTCTGGCCTGATAAGATCCTCCTGCGTGATGACAACCGCCCTTTCCACGGCGTTCTCCAGCTCGCGTACATTTCCCGGCCAGGAATACGAAAGCATTTGCCGTATAGCGTCTTCAGAGAAGCCCCTGATTTTTTTACCCACTTCCCGGTTAAAGCGCTTCAGAAAAAAATCCGCCAGTTCCATGATGTCTTCCGTCCGTTGGCGCAGAGGGGGAATATACAGGGGAAGCACATTCAGACGGTAGTATAAATCGCTGCGGAAAGTCCCCTTCCCTACTTCCTTTTCAACATCCTTGTTCGTCGCCGCCACAATGCGCACATCGGCCCGAATGGGTTCACTCGAACCAAGCCTTTCAAAAACCTTGTGCTGCAGGACACGCAGGAGCTTTGCCTGCAACGGCAGGGGAATATCGCCTACCTCGTCAAGGAAAATGGTTCCGCCGTCCGCTATCTCGAAGCGCCCGCGGCGTGTGGAGGCCGCGCCGGTAAAAGCCCCCTTGACATGACCGAACAGCTCGCTTTCAAGCAGGGTTTCAGGCAGGGCCGCGCAGTTAACCCGTACAAAGGGTTTGTCCCTGCGCGCGCTGTTGAGGTGAATCTGCTCGGCGAAAAGCTCCTTCCCTACCCCGCTTTCTCCGAGAATCAGCACGGATGAATCGGCGGCAGCGACTTTACGCGCTATCGCCAGTTTTTCATTGATAGCGGCGCTGAGGCCGACAAAGGTATGGTAGCCATGTTCGGCGGCAACCTGATCCTGCAGAATGCCGATTTCCTCGCGCGCCTGCTGAAAACTCCGCAGGTTCTGAATGGCCAAAGCCGCCTGGGCCGCGAAAATCTCCAGCCAGTCAAGGTCCTCCTGGGTAAAACGCCCGCCGCCCTTTTTATTGATAAGCTCAATAACGCCGACGGTTTCCTCTTTTTTTATGGTCATGGGCGCCGCAAGTATGGCGGCTGTGGGAAAACCTATTCGTTTGCTGATGTCGGAACGAAACCTTCTGTCCGAATCAACATCATTTACGATAAGGGATGTTCTGTGTTCGGCAACCCAGCCGGCGATGCCTTCGCCGGGATTCAGGTAAAAATCCTTGACCTGCGGCCCCTTGAGGCCCAGCGCGATTTCGAAGTACAGCTTCTGGCTTTCTTTTTCAAGAAGCAGGAGAAAGGAAGCCTCGCTTTCGACAAGCCGCGCGGCCGACTCCAGAATCTTTGTTAAAAGTGCGTGTACATCCTGAAAATTTGAATTAATGAGATTGTTTATCTCAATGAAAGTCTCAAATTTTTTCGGATCAATCGTCTGTTTGAACATTGATTTGATCAACACCCGGGTCAGGCATTATCCTTGTCTTTCAGAAAATCCCCCAAAGTGAAAGTTGATCCGGAGTTCTCATCATGGATGTATTTCTGGAGTTCTTCACGCTGCTGCTTTTTCTGGAATTCCCGCAGGGACAAAGACAGCTTTTGTTTTCCCGGATTCAGTTCAAGCACAACAGCCTTGATTTGATCTCCGGCGGAAAACTTCTTTATCGCCTCGTCGGCGTCGTCGTTTGCGTGTTCGGCTATATTCATTTTACCGATCAGGCCCTCAATGCCGCCCTGAACCTTCACAAAAATACCAAAGTCCGTGATGTTCGTTATTTCACCTTCGATGATGCTGCGCTCAGGATACGCTTTTTTCAGGGAAAGCCACGGATCTTCGGACAACTGTTTTACCCCAAGGCGGATATTCCGCTCTTCGGGATTTACGTCGATAATAATGACCTCCACATCTTCGCCTTCCTTCAGCACAGAACCCGGATTCTTGATTTTCCTGGTCCAGGAAAGGTCCTCTGCGTGGAGAAAACCGTCGATTCCCTCTTCCAGTTCGATAAAAGCGCCGGACCCGGTAATTTTTTTTACTTTTCGGGTAAGCCGCATCCCTTTGGGATACTTCCCGCTAATTTCGTCCCAGGGATTGGGGTTCACCTGTTTCAGCCCCAGGGAAATACGCCCGCTTTCAAGATCGTAGGAGAGAATTTTCGCCTCAACCTCGTCGCCGGCCTTCAGTATTTCACGGGGGTGCTTTATCCGCCTTACCCAGGAAAACTCGGAAATGTGGGCAAGCCCCTCTATGCCTTCGGCAAGCTCGATAAAAGCGCCGAAATCGGCAAGTTTTGTTACCTTGCCTCTAACAACATCGCCGGCGGCGAAATGCTCCTCAAAATGCAGCCAGGGATCTTCCTCAAAGTGCTTGAGCGAAAGATTGATTTTCTGGTTTTCACGGTCGAGCCGGATAACCTTCAGGCGGATAACCTGGCCCTTCCTTACATAGTCCTTTGGCCGGGTAACGTGACCCCAGCTCATGTCGTTGATATGCAGAAGCCCGTCGAAACCGCCCAGGTCGATAAAGGCCCCGAAAGAGGTAAAACTCTTTACCGTGCCCTCTACGTCATCGCCTTCCTGCGTGTTGGCAAAGAAGGCCTCCCGTTTTTTGGCGGTTTCCTCCTCCAGCCAGTTCCGACGGGACAGGATGATATTGATCCTGTTCTCGTTGTAAATCCTTTCGACCAGAAACTGAGACTCAAGACCTATATATTGTTCGGGTTCTTCCACTCTGTGGATGTCCATCTTGGATATGGGATTAAACCCGGAAATGCTAAAGCCCAGGTCAACCTCAAAGCCGCCCTTGATGGTTTTTGTCACCTTGCCCGTAATGGGCAGATGTTCCTGCAAACAGGTCTTGAGCTGTTTCCAGAAAAGTTTTTCGTCGGCCTTTTGTTTGGAAACAATCAGTTCCCCCGCCCGGTTTTCCTTCTTCATAAGGACAACCTGAACAATGTCGCCGATTTTGGGAGCGGTTTTAAACTCCACAAGAGGAATTTTGCCTTCGGACTTGTACCCCACGTCCACAAAGACATTTTCCGGTCCTACTTCCACTACCCGGCTTTCGACAAGCTGACCTTCTTCAAGGTCGTCAAGAGTTTTAAGGTACTGTTCCTGTAACTCTTCCTGTAATGGAGATTGAGATGACTCGGATAGTTTGTTTTCGTTTTCTGCCATATAACCCCTGCCGGTGATATTCGTTTGTGGAATCAATTTCAATACTCTCTCATAAACTTCATTCAGAGTCAAGTCCGAAGTATCCATGTAGACGGCGTCGGCCGCCCGCTGCAAATTCCCCTCTTTTTTGTTCGTATCGATCTCGTCCCGTTCGCGGATGGCGGCGGCTGTCTGTTCTTCGCTCAGGCCGCTTGTCCCCTGCAGAAAGCGTCTGCGCCCGCGGGCTTCGGGCTTCGCGTCAAGGTAGATTTTGACCTGCGCGTCGGGAAAAACAACTGTCGTAATATCGCGGCCTTCCATAACAACGTCACGGGTCCCGGCGATTTCCCGCAGGCGGCGGTTCACTTCGCCTCGCACAGGCATAATGGCGGAGTGTTTCGCCACCCAGGCGTCGATACTGTCGGTATGAAGCTCCTCTTCGCGGCTCACCCCGTCTATGCAGAGTTTGCCGCCGCGTATCTCAAGCCTGATGCCGCGGGCAACCGCGGTAATTGCCTCTTCGTCTTCCGGCCGAACCCCGTCCTGAAAGGCTTTCCACGTAACGGCGCGGTAGAAATTTCCCGAATTTAAAAATAAAAAACCGCGTTTTTCCGCAATCATTTTTGCGACGCTGCTTTTTCCAACCCCCGCGGGGCCGTCAATCGCCACTACCATGAGCTTTCCTCTTTTTCATGAATGTTTCGACTTCCCGCCGGGTCAGACGGCGGAACTTTCCCGAATCAAGCCCCCTGACGCTGATATGCCCTATTCTGATTCTGTGTATCTTTCGGGGATACAAACCGCGCGAAGCAAACACCTTTCTGATTTCCCGGTTTTTCCCTTCTTCCAGAACCAGGACGGCGGACCGGGCGCCGCGCAGCAGCTTATAGGACTTTAGCCTGTAGCGTACCCCCTCCACCATAAGGCCCTTTTGATATTCTTTGAGAAATTCCTCGGGAATTTCTTTTTTTGTATCCACAAGATATTCTTTTTCGACGCAGGAACCCGGATGCGATACGGCCTGGGAAAACTCCCCGTCGTTTGTAAAAAGCAAAAGACCCGATGAGAGAAAGTCCAGCCTTCCCACGGGATACAGCCGCATGTCCAGAGCGGGTTTGAGTAAATCAAGGGCCAGCGGCCTGCCCTCCGGGTCTTTCGTTGTAGAAAGATACCGGGAAGGTTTGTTCAGCGCGATATACACCAGATTCCGGACCATATACACCCTGCGCCGGCGAAAAACCACCGCGTCCTGCGGCGTGACCTTGAAGCCGGGTTCGGTCACAAGCTGTCCGTTGACTTTCACAAGCCCGTCCTGTATGTACTCCTCGCACTTGCGCCGCGAAGCAACGCCGGAGTGGGCCAGAAAAACCTGAAGCCTCATCTGTTCATCTTTAACCATTCAGCGCAAACCTCTCTCTGTCTTCTTCTTCGAGCTTTGGCAAATCCGCTATACTGCTCAGGCGGAAAAGTTTCAGAAACTCTTTTGTCGTCCCGTATTGCAGGGGCTTTCCCGGCGCCTCTTTCTTGCCCGCCTCGCGGATAAGATTCCGGGCCAGAAGAAGGCGGATCATGTTGTCGGCGCTTACGCCCCGGAGGTTTTCAATCTCGCCCCGTGTTACGGGCTGGGAATAGGCGATAATTGACAGGGTTTCCAGAGCGGCCCGCGAAAGCCGGTTGTCGTTTCTTTTGCCGTAGCGCCCTTTCAGGGATTCCCATAATTGCCTCTTGGGCGCGAACATATAACCGCCGCCCAAAAGCAAAAGCTCAACCCCGTGTTCCGCGGCAGCGTACCTTTCCTTTAACGCCGTCAGAGCGGCGCTTATGGCATCCGCGGGTAAACCGGTAATGCGGCACAGGGTTTTTTCGTCAATGGGATCGGTCTCAAGAAAAAGTATGGCCTCAATCAGGGCTGTTTCGGTTTCCAGAATCTTCCTCCTGCGGTTTTTCCGCCGCCGTAATCCGTATATCGCCGAAAAGCGTATTTTGGTAAATGCGTATCATCCGCGCCTTGACCGCCTCAAGAATCGAAAGAAAGGCGCAGACTATGTCTGTCAGCGACTCAGGGCGGATAATCAAATCGGTAAAAAGAAACTCTTTTTTTGTATCAAGATATTCCTGTATGAGGGTGAGTTTTTCATTAACCGAAACTTCCTCGTACAAGTCCAGAATTTTTTCTGAAGACAGGGAACCGATAATCTGCGTAAAAGTTTTCAGCAAATCCCAAACTTCGATCTCTTCCCACAAATCCTCGTCGGCAAAAGGGAGCGTCCTCTGCCTGCTTTTGCGCTCAATAATCCACTCCGCTTCCCTCTCCTTCTCGCCTATCATGTCCGACAGTTTTTTTATCCGCTGGTACTCAATCAGCTTCTCCACAAGATCCCTGCGCGGATCCTCGAAGGCGTCCGACAAATCAGAGTCGACAGGCAGCAGCATCCGCGATTTTATCCAGAGAAGCGTCGCCGCCATCAGATAAAACTCGGTTATATTCTCAAGGTCTATCCTGACCGCCAGCCGCAGGTGAGCAAGATACTGCTCCGTGATCCGGGCAATCGGAATATCGTAAATATTAATCTCGTTCATTTTTATCAGATTGAGCAGTAAATCAAGCGGCCCTTCAAAACTCCCGATCTGGAACAGACTTTTTTCAGTTTGGACTTCTTCCATAGCGCGGAGGCCAGTATACATGGTTTGGGGAGTATATGCAAGGGACATTTTCTCCGCGCTTCGCGCGGAGAAAATGTCCCGACCGGAAATTGCGGTGAGAGCCACCATGAACTTCCGGCGCGTCACCAAAGCTCCTGAATATAAAGTGCAATTGCTTTGCAATTGCACTGTCTGGTTATGCCCTGCCCGAAATTTCCGTGAATCTCTCCGCGCTTCGCGCGGAGAAAAAGTCCCGACCGGAAATTGCGGTAAGAGCCACCAGTGCGCTTCCGGCGCGTCACCAAAGCTCCTGAAAGCAACGCAATTGCGCAGCAATTGCCCTTTCGAGCTATCTCCCTTCCGCAATTTCCGTGAAAGCGTTCCCGCCGCAAGGCGAGCCGGAAATTGCGGTGAGAGTCCGCAGTGCGCTTCCGGCGCGTCACCAAGGCTCCTGGTTAAAACGCAATTGCCGCGGGGGTTATGGTTCGTGGAATTTTATAAGGACGCGACCTCTTCAACGGAAAGACTGATCGCGGAAGCAATTTGAGCATCCGAAAGCCCCAGGCGTTTCAGGTTCCGGGCGCTTTCCAGCTTTTCCTGATAGGCTCTTTTGGCAGCTTCTTTACGGGCTTTTCTCACGGCAAGCCGCCGTTCTTCTTTGATGCTCGCGACTAATCCGTCAAACATATACCGGCTCTCCTTCTTTTTAATAGCATCGCTTATGACCCCTACTTCTTCTTTCGGAACACCCGCCCTGTCCAAAAGCACTGTTGTGACATCCGCTACCAGTTTACGTAAATTCTCCGGAATATTCAATCTTTTAAAATAATTCCGCGGCAGCTTCTCCAGCAGGCCGGTTCCGCCCCGCTTTGGCAGCTTGTCCATGATCATAACAAACGATAGGGCGCCGCCAAAGCGGATAAGGTCTTCCTGGGTGCACCAATTTTTTCCGTGCAAAATCACCGGAAGCCCCTGGGCCGCGCCAGGGATTGCAGCGTAAATCCTTTTGGCACAGCCAAAAGATTGAAGCGGAAAGCCCGGTTTTTTGCG
>JAISQU010000185.1 GCA_031274005.1 Spirochaetales bacterium | reverse complement strand
TGCGAAAGATTGGCCGCGCCGTTTTCCAGGCTTTTCGACACAAGGCCGCCCCCAAAAAGCGTAAACGCGAGGAGGGCCACAAAAAGGCCCAGGCAGGCGGTTCTGAAAAAAACGCTTTTAAGATTAACCCCGGCGATACGGGCGATTGTCAGCGGCCGGCGTACAGCCTGCCTAAAGGCAGGCTGCGGGGATATAACGGCAAGGGCCTTGGTATACGCCGGGCCGTTTTGCCTGTTTTCGCGGGCACACGGTTTCTCCGTGCGTTTTCCGGGCCGCGCGTTCATTTCTTCGCGTCCTCCAGGGCATTCTCCACAGCCTCGATAAACTGATCGTAGGCGATAGTCGCCCCGCTCACCGCCTGTACCGCGTCCAGGTCCCGGCTCTCCGCGTACTGCCTGGCGTATTGTTCCATGGCCCGTACCGCGAGCTGGGCCTTATTATAATAATCCTGATTGGAAATTACGCCGTTCACCTTGCCGTAATCCTCGCCCTTAATGGTTCCGTCTTTTTGGCGGGTAACAAAAACGCAGTCCGCCACCTTGCCGTCCCTCACCGTAAGGCTTACCTCCCCCCAGGCCCCTGTGTCGTCCTTGCCGCTCGCGCCGGCGTACACGCCGTCCCGCAAAGCGCCCCCTCCGCAGCCCGCCAAAATCAGAAACGCCGCCGCGGTCAAAGCGGCTATAAGAGAAATATTTTTCATGCCGGTACCTCCGTCTCCTCCGCGTGATGGTGGTGGTCATGTCCGCCGCCGTGAGGGTGGGAGCCGTGCGGGTGGATATGGGCTATCCGCCCGTGTTCCAGAACAACCGTCCGCTGCGCCTCCTCGGCCACCTCCGGGTCGTGAGTTACCACAATAATTGTGCTGCCCTCCCGGTGAAGCTGCCTGAATATCTCAAGAACAATGCCCTCGTTGGTCTCGTCCAAATTCCCCGTCGGCTCGTCGGCGAGAATCAGCATGGGATAATTAATAAGCGCCCGGGCAATGCACACCCTTTGCTGCTCCCCCCCCGAAAGCTGGCTGGGCAAATGCTTCGCCCTGTTCGCCAGGCCCACCCGCTCCAGCGCCAGGAGCGCCTCCTTCTCGTCGGGCATACTATGGTAGTACTGCGCCACCATCACATTTTCCACAGCGGTAAGATAGTTAATCAAATGAAACTGCTGAAAAATCAGCCCGATTTTATCGCGCCGTATAGCCGTAAGATTCTTCGCGCTCTCCCGCGAAATCGTCTGCCCGTCCAAAATAACCGAGCCCGCCGAGGGCTTATCCATACAGCCGATAATATTCATCATCGTGGTTTTCCCCGATCCCGAAGGCCCCATAATCGCGAGCCACTCCCCCTGCTTAATGGTGAGATTAATATTTTGCAGCGCCTTGAGGGTCCCGTAAATCTTTGAAATATCTCTAAGCTCCAGTAAATCCATACTATCTCCTTTTCGCCTTTTACTCGCCGCGCAGAACAATCGCCGGATCCACATCGGTGGCGCTTCGCACAGGTATAAGACAGGCAAGGGCGGTTACCGCCACCGAGGCCACAAGCGTTACCGGAATGAGGAGGGGTTGAAAAGTTATGGAACGGCTAAAAACGCGCACGCTCACTTCCTGGGCAAACACAAATCCGAAAACAGCGCCAAAGACTCCGCCCAGGCCCCCCAGAAAAGCGCCCTCTCCCAAAAACTCAAAAACAATACTTCTGTTGGCTGCGCCCAGAGCCTTGCGCAGACCAATTTCCCTGCGCCGCTCCGCGACCACCGCCATCATGGTTGTGGCCACGCAAATCATCGTAAGCAGCAGCACAATAACCGTAACAAGATAAACCAGGGCCTGAAGTTTCGTTAAAACCGCGCCCTCCGATTCGGTAACCCGCTTTACAAGGCGCGGGCTTACGCCGGGAACATTGGCGCTTATCTTTTCGGCTATCTCCGCGAGGGTTTCCCCGGATGCGGAAATACTGCATTCCGCCGCGTCGACTTTTCCGCTTTCATCCATCATACTCTCAAAATCCGGCAAGGACATAAAAATAAAAGCCTCTTCCGTGCCGCCGGTCTGCACAACGCCCGATACGGTAAACTCCCGTTCAAAGGCCGCGCCCTTCGCGTCCGTGCCGGTTATCGTAAAAAGGCTTCCCGGCAAAAGCCGGATTACGTTGGAAACTTCCTGCCCGATAAGGGCTTCCCCTTCGCTCTCCGGCCACCGGCCCGAAACAAACCAGTAGGGACTCGTTTTTTGAGCCTCCGCCAAATCCGTTCCCGCGGCCATAAAAGGCTGTTCGTTGATCTTTACGGTTTGATACCTGTAGGGCGCGAGGCCGATGAGGTTCTCGGCGGGAAGATAGGCCGCCGCCTTTTTAACCGTATCCATGCTGATTGTCGCTTCGTTGCCGGAGGGAACAATAACAAGATTCGCGCCGTAGGAGCGGAACTCCTGCCCCATCTGCCGGGGAATATCGTAGTAAATCGTAATAAGGCCCGAAAGAATTGTCGCGCCTATGGCTACGGCCAGAAGCGCCACTATCATCCGGGACCGGCGGCGCAAAAGGGAACTTATCACCATCTTTACGTAAAATCTGTGTTTTTTCAATGTTTACCTGCCGTGTAAAACTTCCGCCGGGCGGAGGGACAGCAAAAACCGTATGGACGGAACGCTGCCCGCGAGGGTTACAAGAAACACCAGCACCGCCACCAGGGGAATAACCAGAGGCTTTATATCAATGGCGGAACCAAAAACCGTCCGGCCTATAATCTGGGCAAAGCCCAGCCCCGCGAAATATCCTATGCCGCCGCCGATAATTCCGGTAATAAGTATTTCCGTAAGCACCAGCCGGGAAACAGGCCCGCCCGCCGCGCCCACCGCTTTCATAAGGCCGATCTCCCCGGCCCTTTCCATAACGCTGGCCGTAACCAGATTGGAAATGCCCAGAGCCGAACCCGCGAGACTCAAGAGGGTAATAAGCAGCATAAGGAGCTGGGTTTTTTCAAGAATGGCGCCCTCGGAATCCGCGACCTGGCGTATGGGTTTTGAAACCGCGTCGCTTATGACCTCGTCTATCTGATAACAAATCGCGCTCACATAGGCCGTGCAGTACCAGGTTTCCCAGTCCGCTATGGAAAGGCTTTTGGGGTCCTGGGCCGCCCGGCGGGAAAGCTCGTTGTCCGGCGTTGTAAGGGCGCTTACCTCCACGCTGCTTACAAGGCCCTCCCTGCCCGCCAGAGCCTGGGCTGCGGCGAGGGGAACATAAATCCGCTCGTCCTCATTGCCGCCGGCGTTGAAAATGCTTTTCACCTTAAAGTCCCGTGTTTCGCCGTCCGCCGTGCGCAGGGTAATGGTATCGCCCATGCTTATACCGTTACGGCTTGCCGCGAGGCTGCCGACCATGGCGGAGTCCTCCTCATCGTCGGAGAGCCACCGGCCCGTAAGGTCCCACCAGCTTTTCATATTCACCATGCCCGTATACAGGACTTCGCCGGTGGGCAATTCCAGGTGGTGATTAAACCATGTCCCTGTAAGTTTAATTTCGCTCCCGTTTGAGTTTTTTGATTCAAGCCGCACCCAGGTGTTGAGATAGGGGGTAAAGTCCACAATATTGAAGGCCCAGAAAATCGTTTTGATGTTTCCCAGTTCGGCTTCCTTAAGATACTTGTCGGACACGCCGGAACCTTCGGCGACGCCGTACAGGGAATCCAGAAGGGACGCTCCCCGGGGAACCACGTTGATATTCGCGCCGTAGGTTTTCAGTTCCTGATTCACCTTGTCGCCCACGTCGAACATGACGTTCAGCATGGCGGTAGCAAGGGAAGCGCCCAAAGCGATTGTGAAGGCTATCATCAGCATTTTCCCTTTTTGCCGGAAAAGCGCGCGCCTCACCATTCTCCAGAACATATATGCTCCTATTTAAATCTGGTTTTTTCTTTTTCCAGATCTTCTATTTTAATGACCATATTGCC